>JAYYJC010000517.1:0-10000 GCA_036146655.1 Myxococcota bacterium
AAGTGTTTTGACAACCAATTCAAGATCATACTTCCCATACCCTTGATGCGTTGCGAGTTCTCGAAGTACCGACTGAACTTTATGCGATTCACGGTCATTTAATTGGGATATTCTACTCAGACTTTGCTCAATGCTTAACCATCGATAGACAAAATCAAGCCCTGTCCCCTTAATATTTTCGACTCCCATTATCCGAATGATTGAATTGGGCGGCGCATGCGAAACGATCAGGTTGATCAACGAATCACCTGAGATTTGATGGTCATGAACTTGGATAATTTGTTGCTTTAGCAATGCAATCAGCGTGGTGTGGACTTCTGCTGGGGTCCAATTTTTGTTTTGCTGAAGTTGAAAGACCCATGTGGCGATGTCCTCATGCCTTTTTTGGTGTGGTGAGTGCGGATTAACGGTGTCATAATTGCGCAATCGATTCGTGAGAACATCCAAATGATCTGTATGGTAAGGGTGTGGCACCACTCTGAGTTTCTGTGCGATCAGTTTCGGAAGCCTGTCACTTGGAAGTTCTTCGAGACTCGGTATGAGTTCATTCTTGAGACAATTGAGCCACTCATCATAAAATGAACCGACATTGCTTCCAATGACAAACATCAGATTTGCTTGTGTGTCCATCGCGGCGATGGAGGAAAAGATGCTTTGCCGTGGCAGTCGGTCTGCTCGGTTATTAAACATGACCACCTGAAAAATAGGGTTGTCACGGTTAGGAGCGTCTGAAAATGGTGATCGTGACCAGTTTGATAAAAAGGCAGCCCGCTCATTTGCTGACATTCCATTGGTAAATGAAACCGTTCTACCATCAATTTGAATGGGGCCATAGGATTTTAAAACCCCGATATCGGGGATCACATATTTTGCAAAAGACCAAAGCGCTTGATCTCTTGATATGCCCAATTCGTCTGCAAGCCCAAGGACAAGGGCTATATTTTTTGGATGCTCATTGTATGGCAAAAGAGAAAGCACATCCCGTCCCAGAAGCCTCCAATCCAAAACAGACTGCTCTTTAAGCAGACTATTGCGATCCCTTGCCGCTTCTCTCAGTATCGGGGTCATGTGTTGTTCTGTGGTAATGACATGCCCTCGGCGGGGTATAAACTGAGTAATTGTTTTGGCCACATCTAGGCCTGTTGGTCCTTGAATGTCTTCATGATCAGGATAGGCATTGGTAAGAGTTGTGAAGTCGTCTTTCATCCAGTCATTTTGAAGTATATTGACATATCTCGGGTTGAGGGCCATGCATTCCCAAAGCAGCACTTGTGCATCAAATTGGGCGGCATGCTTGAGGACCATTCGTTGTTCCGTGATGGAGGCTTTGTCATAAGGACGATATAAAAAGAGCTCTTCAGGTGGTGAGCCCGGTATTCCAGCCACCATCATGGCCTCACATCCGGTGGTTTTGGCAAATAAGCTGTAGCCCATCCCTTGGATCATGGCGGCTTTGAGACGCTCTGTGCCTGACTTTCCCCGAGAACCCCATCCGCCGATGACCAGCGGAATATTGCGTCGCCACTGCTTGACTCTGAATCGTTCAGTGATGGCATTTATGACCCACCAAAAAAGCAGGCCAAAAGAGAATGCGAGCAGGTGTAGTATAGAGTTTGCATCCACAGTGAGAATGTTTTGAGCAATGTTTTGGAGGCTTATTAAGGGTAGGGAAACAGACAATCGTTCGACCTCGAACCCTCTTTTTCGAAGGTGCGAGTCGTATTGGTCCTCCAAGCCATCTAGGTTTGCTTGAAGGAGGCGCTGACGAAGCAAGTTGAGCTCATGATAGCTTACATTGGATTGAAGTCTTGGAAGTGTGCCTTTGGCTGATAATAGGTATTGACTGGATGGCGTCTGCACAAGAATGGGTTTCGACAATGTGGCTGCGTGCAAGAGCATCGAGGGAAGAGGTAATTCCGGTCTCCAGTCAACCGAGTCGGGGGTGGCAGTGCGTTGGCCAGGCACCGTAGTCGGGGTTACCTCCGAAAGTCGATCGGATACAACGGCGATGTGACCCACAGGGTTTCTGTCTGTGAGATGTGTGTATCCCTGCCTTTTGTCTGGTCTTGGGTGAAAAAACTCATAGACAACACGCCATAAATGAACCGATGATCGCCACCCTCTTTGAAGGGTATACCCTTTTTTAGGTGGATTTTCCCAGTCTTGAAAACCATTGCAGTGGACGCAGTAGTCATCGCCATTGTATGAATAAAAGGAGAGATGCTCTGCGAGAGATTTAGGGTCTAGTTCTGCGATTGGACCTGTGCGTATGCGAATGGAACTGGCGTTCTGAAGCCAACGCTCATTTAGTTCCGAAAAGGCTTTTCGTAAATTAGCCGACCGGCCGATGGTTGCTCCTTTTTGTATGGTTGCTGCTGCATTTATCAAATCTCTACGGTTTGCATTCTGCTTCCAGTATTCAAGTGATTGAGTGCAGTGTTTCACAATGTTTTGGCAGAATGATACGGTTGGTAGTTGTTCTCTGAACCGTTCAGCCAAACCCATCAAAACGGTTTCAACAATCCATTCTGGCATGTCAGGTTGTATTCCGGCTTGAAATCGCTTTTGAAAGAAGCGATCTGGTATTTCGACTCCGAAAATCGCTGCTGCTGCTCGAACACGCTGATTTTGGGTGGGATCACAGATAAACCCACATAAAAAGTCCAGAACAGCATGCTCGCTGGATTGGATGAGTTGCCGGATGATTTCAATTTGGACAAACTCACTGTCTGAATGGAGACGACACGCTTGCAATAGAACTGACCAGCATCCATGTTGCCCAGCTGTAGTAGCAAATCTGGCAAAGACAAATGGCCAATGTTGGCCATATTGTGTGCGTTGTGTGTGATGTGAGCACAACAAACTTTGCAAAACAGGTTCAACTGCGCTGGGGGAATTAGATCGGGCCCATGAATCGAGACTTGCCACAGTGATCCATGGGATTTCGTCTGTACGATAGGCGCGTTCGAGCAGCCATTGTCGTATGCGAGCTGCAGTCGATGTGTTTCTTTGTGACAGGTATCCACATAGAAGGATAAGCGATTCTCGCAAGGGCCAAAGTTGCTCATCTTGATCAGCAACTTCTTGAGCGATAATGCTGATCTTTTCAAGAATGCTTGGTGATTCTTCATTAAGTGTTGGGCTGAGCATACACCGTGTGCAATATTCAAACAACTGAGAGAGCCGATGCCGTCGACGATGGCACTCGTCGGTGACTGCTGATGAATCTAAATACTGACTTTGGGCTCTGAGCATATGAGTGAGCCGTCGCCCTGAGTAAAGCATGCGTAAGCATTCGGTGACTGCTGTGGTCTCATTTTTGCTGCTTGCCCCAGCCTCAAGCAGTTGAATAATATTCTGGTGCAGTGTCCGTTGCTCTAAAAGTTCTGTACTCAGCGTCAACCATTCTTGGGTCAATGCTGTCATTGCTTTTTGATCATTCCGCTTTTCAAGGCGAGCTTCTAGTTCTTCAAGTCTCTTCTTTCCAGCTGTATAGGCCAGAGGAGAAAGTCGGTTTTGAAATTCACTGCGCCACATTAATCCAGTCCCTCTTCAAACTCTACTGAATCTGATGGTGGGATAATTCCCCAATATCGGTTGTTGGCATCATCAAAGCCCCAATTCATGGCATGTCGCATGGCCAGTTGAGTGGGACGAATGGCGCTGAGTCGGTTTTGGCTTTTGACCATCGCAAATTGAGTTTGTACAACCCACTCTTCATCAACGGGATTGGTCTCAAAACTGAGGCGCCCTTCAATGAGGCGGTCTGTTCGAATCCAGTGTCCTGCATGCATCATTATGCCATATTGCTGGGTTTGCTGTTGGGTGATCCGGTTCGAATCAGTTCGCCGCTGTTCGATGTCAGAATAAAGGCGCAACCATCTCTGTGGTGCACCAATGTTCAACATGGCCGTCCCATAAACTTGGTCCACGGTTGACTCTCCACCCGGTGCATTGGTTTTGAGCCCTGCTTTCCATTGTAAACGGACCCACGGAGAAGGTATAAATCGTATTTCTGCTTCAGGCTGCAACTGATATGGGTGTGTTCGCCAATACTCACTGTCGACGGTTGAAATGTAGGGCTCTGGATGTGTCGCCAATTGCGCATATTGCTGTGCTTTAAGACGAGCGATGGTTTGCAGTTGCGCACGCCACCATCGATCGGCTCGAGCGGTCATGGTCAATTTTTCTCGTGCAGCCAGTGGTTCCGACAACGACACACCCGCATTGGCATCTCCTATCAACCAGAATTGGTATGCCCCTTGATTGTGAAGCCAATCAAACCCTGCGTGAGTATCTAAAACAAAGGGACCCCCTTGAACAACCGGAAAAGCATTGACATATTGATGGGCTTGAATGCCTGCTGACCACCAGCGTGTCGCCGATGGGATTCGCTGAAAATGTGTCCATCCCAACCGATGAGAATGGGGTTCGGAGGGAGTCCAGTTTGAACTCAGCCTCAATCTGGCAGCGTGATTGGTTTCCATAGGCCGTGCCGAGGGGGCAAGAATCTGATTTTTCGAATCTCGAGTATCGGTCATGAATGTGCCTGTTGTTTCTTCAGAAGTGTCAACCAGTTCTGGCGGTGGCAGTTGCCCCCCATTTGAAACTCTAATAAATGGCTTTACTCGTATGGGATGATTGCTTTTTAGGGTGACCGTGACAATGCCTTGTTCTGAAATAAGCACATTGTGTTGTTGTGAACCGACCAGTTCCTTTGGATGAACCTGGGTGTCTGTGTCAGATTCTATGGTTACAGTCAGCAAAGAATCGATGGAATCAAAAGACCATGTATCAAGCCGCAGTACGGTCGGACCAAGAACTGAAAAGGCAACAGGGCGGTTTTCTTTAAGTTGCCAAGCCACTCGGTTGTTTTGTGAGTCAGATTGAGGGATTCGGATTTCCATCAACAAACCGTTGCTGTCAGGGACAGATACAAACCGTACTTTTTCAGATGGTGGCAGTGAAAAGGTTTTGGTTTGACCCCAAATCTCACCTTCAACTGAAAATCGTTCCAGACCATCCACCGTCGCAATGTCAATGGCACATCTTCCCCACTGGCCTTTGCTGCTTTTAGGTCGACAATGCAGCGCTAAAATTTCTTCATTTGCCTGCGGCGGAATGATGAGATTTTTATCAGGGACGAGCACTCTGCGTTGCTGTTCAGGAAACACCACTTCAAATAGAGCTGCCTGAGGGTTGGATTGATTGGGACCAATTTCATTAGGCCACTGTCCCCGATACACAGTGATTCCTTTGGGTCTAATGTAGATGGGGGCATCATGAGATAAAGTTCGAAGCGGCCAAAAGAAAGAATGGCTCTGTGGTGTTAACGCGTCGTATTGTATGGATTGTTGGTAAGCATTCAGAGCATTGTCTCTCGACATTAAAGCGCCACTCAAAATGGCCTTTCTCCACCAATATCTGCTGTCTCGACCGAGTTCGGACAGTCTTTCTGCAACCTTTAGAGGCTGATCTTCTGCAGCCAATTTCAACAAATCGATTGGCAGTGGTGTGTCTTCAGAGTCTTCAATCCAGCCATCGATAACTGGTCGCCAATCACTGTAAGGATAAAGGACATCACTAAATCGCTGACTCTGTAGATCTGCAAAGAGTGGGATGTCTTCTTGTCTCAGTTTATTGGCCATCTGCATGTCGAGTTGAGCCAACTGTAATTCGCCCAGCTTGGCGAACATCTGTGCTCTTTTCTCAAGTAATCTGACTCGCACCTCATCAGTTTGGCTTTGTTGGACTTGAAGGGTGAGTGTGTGGATATTTGATGGGTTTGCCGGCATCTCCGGAATGCGTAAATCATTTGGGATTGGAATGGATTCTCCCACTGAAGGTTGACTGAGTCTGGCACGGGTTGGGGTTAGACTGTAAACCATTAATCCATCCCATCCCTCATCGAGTTGGAGGGACAATGGACGCCGCCAAACCTCACCTAGATCATCCACAATGCGTTCTGTGTGTTGTGGCAGATATTGAATCTCGACTTGATGGGCACGGCCACTTCTTTGCTCTAAGCGGAGCGTGGCTCGGTTTGTTTCAGGCGAGTGCGTAAACCGAAACCAACTTTTCTGTTCGGCATGTGTCGAGAAGTACAACCCTTCCGCTGGCATTTCATGGTACCGGCGACGAAGGGTTGGCATTGGTAAGTGACGAGGGGGATCACCAATTCGAAGCAGACCTGTGCAGCCGTCAAGTTTTGGAAGTTCTATTGGAGGAACATCATTGAGCCATATAAACCTGTGGACCTTGCTTTCGGTGAGCACAATACTGTGCGTGCGATTATGAAGTCGAATGCTGCATTTTTGATCGGGTGTGTTTTTGGGGATCCATATTGAGAAGTTTCCATTCTCATCCATCCACCTAAATGGGCTGCTGTCACTTTCAATTGCATTCAGAGATGTCAGTTCATACCACGCTGAATCTATTGTCTTGATTGAGTCTACAGGTTCCATCATGTAAAGACCCTCTGCATTCAATGGCGGAATGGACTCCCAGGTTTGAGGCGTCTCAACCGTAATTCCTTGTGGATTGACTTCGGCTGGCGGATAGACTGAGCCATGTACAGAACCACGCCACATGTAGTTTTGTGGAAAAAATCGAGACACTTGGAGCAATACTGGGCCATCTACATCAAGTTCTTGCGGTGTTTTACCCGTTGTGATTATCCATTTGTGTGGCTTTGATTGAGACAAGCCATCCCACCTTTTTTCTTCTAATTTTGGAAGGCCATTTTCAAGAGTCCACAACTCATCAGGGTCATTGCTTTTGCAATGCGCTATGTGGTCTAAATAAATGCACGCTGCGTTTCTGGGTCCAAGAAATACAGCGTTGATGGTATGTCTTTGGTGAGGGGGAAGTGTGAGCTGAATTCCCTCAGGTGCTGAAATCCATTGCGAGCCATCAAAAAGCGTATCTCCATCCAACTTGAGACGCCCTGTGGGATGTGGTCCAGCAGGTCTGATGGTCATGTATCGGCTTCTCCATTCTTCTGTTCCATTGGACTCTTGGAGCCATGTCAGCTGTTTTGAACTCAGGATGGCACTGTCGGTAAGCCATTGCATGAGTGTTTTCTCGTCATCGGCCAAATACTCAAGCCTTGCCAATCCCGAGCCATTGACTGAAGAACTCAGGGATTCGACTGTGCATTTTGAGGTGCCAATCAGCCAGACTGAACTGAGGAAAGGGGGGGCCGGAAAGTACCAATATCCGTCTTTCAGTACCGCTTTACTCCATGGGCCAGACGCCAAAGCGGCAGGTGCTCCAGATGAACGAATGACCGCTTGTCTTTGGGGCGGTGCAATTCCCTCCGGACACTTTAGTCGCAGTGGTTTTTTGCTGCTGGCCTTCACCAAGATGCCATGTTCAGATTGACTGAGAAGGGAGTGTGTGCGCCACTGAAATGCCCTCGGTTCAGTGGGGGGGGCCGCAATTGCTGCTGTGAATAATAAGCCGACTACCATGGCTGTTTTAGCGCCTTTGTGATGATTTGTTGTTGGGCTGTATTTGTCTTGAGTTCTGACCTGAGTTCTTTATTGAGTTCGATGTGAACAAAACGACCTTGATCAGATTTGGACATCGATTGGACAAGCGCATTGGTGGTTGCACCCAAAACCGAAGCAGTGCTACCGTATAGGCCAATGGAAGATGAGAGGGGCTTAAGCTGTGCTGCAAGTTGCTCTGCTTGAACATCTGCGCTTCCCAAGCTCAGAATGATTTCCCATTCATTTTTCTGAGAAAAGCCGTGTACCTGTGCAATGCGGAGCGACGGCAGAGTCATCAATTGAAGCGAGACTTGATGAAAGACTGTGTCTGGATTGTGGGCCACATCTGCTGGATGATGGCTGCCGTTGCGGTCTGAATGAGATGTTGCTCTGTATCTGTGTGTGGTATTCCACATGGCCATGCGGAATGAGCCGTCCACAAATTGATCACGGACAATGGCGCCTGTCCATTGATCAAAGATGGCATGTGGTGCTTGGAGCACCACTTCATTTGCTTCACCGCATCGAATGGCCATTGCGCCATACCCTTTTCCGTCTTTCGCTTCGTAGATGAACCAGAAATGGTCAGATCCGTTATTAAAAGTATCAACCGAGAATCCATACTGTTCAAGTTTTAGAGCGACTCTGGACTTTGTTGGGGTGTCGCAATTTTGAGCATCTTGAACGAGCTCAACCACGGTCTGAGCAATTGCGCTTTGGTTTTTGGGAGACGGTGGATCCCAGCGGTAATCTGCTCTGGCAGCATTCCATCTTTCTCTTATCCATTGTTGAGGTGATAAGGTGGTTTGGTCGACGGTAATTGTCTGAGTAGATGGATTGGGCTCTGCTGCGCTATGTTGGCAGGCCATAAGGAGTAGAAGGGGAGAGGCCGTCATTCTAGCTCCGCAAAGGACCACTGATCTTGCCCTGGTTCATCGGTTGGTCTGTCATCTGATTCAAGATAAAGTCGAAAGTGAATGGTGGCTTCCCCTATATTTTTTATTGAGATTTGGTGGGTATCTTTGATGAGATCTTGCTTCAAGATGATTGCACGGGCTTCAAGAATCCCAGCAGATGTGATGGGGTTGCGGTGTGGGTAGGCCACTGGTCGGTCGGTTCGAGGCATCTCTAGGTGTCTAATTTTTTCTGTCCATCCCTCATGTACCGTTTGGCTGGGTTCATTCGCACCGTCATTGATGGTGAGTGAAAGCACCCCATCCCTTTGACTTAAGCCAGTGACCAGCATGCGCTGGACGGCTTTCTCTTTCTCAAATGTGACCCGTTGAGACTGGCCAGGCTCCAATGTCCAAAACCCCATGCTTCTTCTGGGTGTATCGCAAATTTGATCGGGTGAACCGTGGTTCTTAATCCACGCCGTTAAGCCGATTGGTCCATCAAGTTTAATGGTTTCTAGATTGCGTGTCAGCATGATCTTATGCCGTTGAACACCTTGGATGAGTCTGTCTTTGATGAGTGACTTTTGTCCGGACACAAGGTGATATTCAGATCCCAACGACTCAGGAGAGGGCGCATTTACAGTAACTTCAAGGGTGCTTTGTAGAGCCTGTCTGCTTTCAGATGACCAGCGAAAGTGATGTTTCGTTCCCGCTTTGATTTTACAAAAAGTGGGTCCATTTCGTGTCATATTTTTGGTTTGTACCAACCATTGTGTGGGTTCGTCGTCCACTATAATTGGAGAAAATTTTGTAATGTCGCTGGGTTTGACTTTGGTCTCTGGATAACTTTCCATTCGGACATTGGATGCTATTTTTACCAATTGATCATTTTGGTCCAGTTCGGCAGCATTGTCAGCTGTTAGCCGATGATAGGCCGAATATGCAAATCTCGGAAACCGGAGCCAAGTGGTTTTGTATGGTCTATTGTAACTGTACTTTTCACCGATGGGTGGACCAAGTGTTTGTGGAATAACCAACAAGCGGTCGTTCGAAGTCAATTGTATCGACCGGATCTCGGGTGTGTATGGCACGAAGATTCTCAATCGATCTGAAATCCATGTCGAGACATTTCTCTCTGGGTCATCTGGTCGGTAATATTCATAAGGTGCGGCAGTGGGCGTGAATCGATGGTCCCGAGTCCAGATGGGCTTATTTTCGGAGTCCAATGCGATAACTGTAATGGTTCTGTCTGCTTGATCGTCAAAAGAAGACAAATGCGCGCGGATGTCAACAATCAACTCTGCATTTTGATCGGTCATTGGGGGTGTGATTTGTATTGGGAGACTACCGGTTTCATAATACTCCGCATACCACCACTCTGGTCCAATGATAGCAGTATCCCTTTCTCTAAGGGTGCTGTTTGGCATCAGGTCTTGAAGCATTGCACCCAGAGTCCACCCAAAGAACTGTTCTGATTTTGGGCTGTCTACACTAAAAATTACGGGACCAATGTCGCCCTTTTGGGTATTTTTGAGATGCAATGAGACGGGGCCGTTGTGCTCGATTTGAAGTTTGTAGCCACTTTCTTCCATGTTGAGTCCAATGGGTTCA
>JAYYJC010000518.1:0-10000 GCA_036146655.1 Myxococcota bacterium
TCTTTTTCAACCGTAACGGGGGTTACAACGGCTTCATCGGCTGCATCTGCGACGGTATACAGTGTGAGATTTTGGATTTCTTTGGGCCCAGAGAGTCGCAATGTGACAGGCCCAACGAGATTGAGTGCCAACGCTCGTTGGTGTGAGAGAGTGGTTCCCATCAACTGTGGATATGACCAAGGCAGTTCATAGTTGCTTTGCATAATCCATGTACTGGTGAAGTCCTTGTTGATTTGACCTTTCGGTGCAAGGGCTTTCCACTCATGTTGAACCAATGCCCATTGCTCTTCTTTGTTGAGCATTGACCAACTGATCATTCCCAATCGGCGGACCAATTTGTCTTTTTGATGTGTGGTCAGGGACAGTATTCGTTGTTGTGCTTCGACATTTGAACGCAGCTGTTCGCCTGTGGCATTAAAGTATAACGGTGGACTATCAAAGGGTAAGCTGACTTCGATGCTTCCACCTTCTGGTAGAATGGTGTCTCCAGCCACAATTGTAATTCGTGCATCGGGTAAGGGCTCTCCGATGCCCGCCAGAAAGGCTCGTCGATAGGGTTCCTCTTCGGGTGATGGGAACCTCGATGTGCGAGTCCGTTCATGGTAGTCTTGTTCGTGGACCACATTGCCGTCTATGTCTTTCCACCGCAGGTGAAATTGATATCCCTGCCACCAAGTGGGGGGAGAGTCTAAGTTCTCAGTCGCTAGACGGCTCGTAATTCTGACCTTTTTAAGCCCCATTGGCAAGGCAAATGCCATTTGGCCATTGGGCTGAACCAGATAAGCAATGCTTGGCGTATACTCTAGTTCAGACATCCTTTCGTTGACGGGAGTCATCCAGATCAGGTAACCAATTCCACCTGCCGTCAGTAAAAAGACAGCCACGCTGAGCAGACGCCAGATCATTGGTACTTCTCCCAACAACCTGCATAGGGGAAGCTGTCGTCCGGAGTTGTACCCCCTGTTGCAATGCAAATGGCATTCTCAAGCTCAAGCGCATAGCTCAACCTGACTCCGCTGTCGAGCACGGTGAGTGTTCCCAACTTTTGGCTGTATTGAAGTGCAACTTCCGATCTTGTGTTGGCATGGTTGTGGAGTCTTTCTTGGGTCTTCGGAAGCGAGACTCGCCGTGAACTCATTGTTTTTAGAAAATCATCATAGTCTTGGCCCTTGAGCCACTTGACCTGATGGGACAGATACCAATCCAACCAGTCTTGCTTTTCTCTGGAACCATCAATTTCAGCAATGGCTTCTGGTGCCAACCACAATGTAATGACCTGTCCACTTTCGCGTGCCGTGATGTATTTTACGGGAAATTGCCCTGAGGTATTCATTGAAGTCGTAACCCGTCGTCCATCTTCAAAGCTGTAGTTGGGCCACCAATCGAGAATGTCTGCAATGGGCGCTATCCGAGTTTGGATTTCAGTGTCGGTAAGGGTTTCCACGCCAAAAGAAATTTGCAACATGGTTTTGTCCCATGCACCTGCGGGCTGCCGTCTGAGAAGGATTAGATTTCTGCTGAGTTCGTCTTCTGCCATGAGAGTTCGAAGCATCATTGGTTGAAGGGGTGCGAGTTCTCCTATGGCCCGAAGGACGGAACTGGTACCAAAATAGGTACCGTGGCCAGACATCCAGAACAGTCTTGCATCGAGTGTTGTGAGAAGCTTTACTCCAAGTTCCGGTGTTCCCCGTTCGTCTGCAGAATTTGGAGCCACAAGCAGCCAACCGGATGGTTGACCAAGTTTAAAAATCCAAAATCCAAAGCCACTGGGCGTTTTGGGTCCTTCTTCCAGACTCCAATACTCGTCATCGCCATCACGGATGTATTTAATGGTGACATCAAAACGATCGGCAAGCCAGATAAGACTCTTGGGAGGGGCACCACTGGCCACTTTAGACAATCGATTTGTTCGCTCCAAGAGGGTGTCTGTGATTGCAAATCGGTCTTCAATGTCTTCAGTTCCAGCAATTTTTCGGACTGTTTTTAGATGCATTTCATCCAGCCAGTTCGATAATGTCGTGCTTTCATAGTCCAGCGATTGTTCTTCGGAGTGTGAGTCGAACATGCTTTCAGGGTTGATTTGGATGATACCGTCTTTGTCCTGTAGGTTGTCCCACCACATTTGATATGAACCGTGAAACGAAGTGAATCGTATGGGTAAGTTGGACAACGGTCCCAATCTGTTTCCGATATGCTGACCGGTTTGGTCAGAAATGGGGTCTAAATAAGTGGTCGTCCCAGACGATGTCAGAAGCACAGAACGGTCTCCAAAGGCATTTCTGAGTTGCTTAAATCGACGCTTAACCTGGCCAGCTTCTGTGCCTTGCTCTTCAATGAGTTTTGTAGAGAGATCAATGCTTGAAATGAGCACAAATGAAGGCTTTGAGTTTTGAGCAATCCAAGCCGTTAACCATAAGCTGTCTGGATCTGTTTTGGGATGAACCGCAACCAATCCTGGGCCCTGCCCCCCACACCACCAGAAATTGGGTTGAGCTGCGCCGAAGTTTGTAGACTGACGGTTTGCCTTCACTGCGAGACAGCGGTGATTGTCACTTCTGATGGCCCACTCCAGAGTGAGACTGGGGTCTTTCAGATCTTCGGCGGCTTTGGACAAACCATCTGCACTTTGAACCTGTACCAATAGCTGAATGGCCTCAAGATATTTGCTGTAAAGGTTGTCCGAAAGACCTTCTTCCGGAAACTGGGTCCGTATGTTTGCTGTGGATTCTAGGACCGAATCCGCCATAGATACCATTTGTAGCTGAGACTGGTTGTCTAGATTGATTCCATTTGGATTGGGCATCAGGTAGCCCAGCCACAACGATAGTCCCAGACCCAGACCTAAGCCTTGACCCGTGGTATACAGAAGTGGAAGCATGGTCCGAGGAATGCTTTCTTTAAGACATCGAATGGCCACAAGACTGGTGAGCAGGTATCCAAAACCATAGAAGTCCGAAATATAAAATTGAATTGCTGAGGATTCGGCAAACTGGGCGATCAGCCATTTGAGGCAAAAGGCCAAAGCATACATGCTGACAATTTGTCTGGGGCCACTGAGATTGAGGTTTCGAACCATTGGCAGTCGGATGAGTCCGCGGTAGAGTAGCGTTAGGACAACAATCTCAAAGAGTGTGGCAGCAAACTTCAGCGGTGACAGGGCCACAACAGCCAGCAATGAGGGCAACAATATGCCGCCGAAATTCCATCCATAACGAATATTGTTGTGTGCCGACATAATGGCGGTCATAACCAATATGATGTATGGTTTTGGAACGGACAGAAAGTCCATTGCTATATTTTCAAAGGTTAATTCGAAGCCCCCAAAATGAAAATTGGTATAGGCGCTGAATCCATATTGAATGATGACATAGCACAGCCCGCTGACGATGCTCATTTGGAGGACTCCCTTTGCCATCCCAGTTTTCCACCAAGCATTGGCCAGCAATGGAACAAGGACCATACCAATGCCAAAGAACCGTCCGCTTTGAATTGAGGGATTGTCGCTAATAATCGAGAGCATGGTTTCCATTGGCAATGCCAACTCACCCTCAACGAGAATACGGATGGGAATAGAGACCAATATAAAGAGCAGAAATCTGTTTCGTCCGAAGACTGAGTGCCACAATCCGAGTTGTGCTGCGCTGGTCCCTAGAATATAGGTGAAACCGTAAGTGAGGATGGCCTCGATAATAATACAAAAAAGTGAGACAGGCGCCACAATGGCCATCGAGGCGAGGTACCCAGGTACTATGAATCCAGCAAAGACCCAGCCAAAAGTCTCCGTAAACAGCCATAAGGTGACGATACCCACCAGTATGGCCGTATGAAGTGAGCTGTCTAACATCCGCTCGGGAAAAATTTCTAGCACTGCTTATGCCCCTCCACCTGTCCGAGGCAGACTGAAGCTAAGTTGAACACCTTGGCCAGGCTTTGAACTTAATTTCAGATCTGCGAAGGTTCGTCGAGCATTGACATAGGGTTGAATAATATCGGGAACATTGTCGTGCTTATCCCAGGATTCTTGTGCTTGTTTGACAAAAAAAGTGTCTAGTCCAGCGCCCTCCCAGCTCCAGCGAAAAGAGACAGTGGTATCAGTTGAAAATTGATGGATTTTCAATGTTGTTCCGTGTGGTGCTGAACGGACTCCATGTCGGAGGAGTGATTCAAAGACAGACCCAATTTCTTTGGGATCGACCCAAACCATTTGATTGGATGTTGGCCAGACCACATCCAGTGTGACATTGCGGGATTTTGCTATCCCTGAGATCTCTTGAATACTGTGTTGAACCATTTCTTGGATGTCAGCTTGTATGGTCTGTGATCTGGGATCACCTTCAGAAAGCTCAATGGCATCCAGGGCTCGGAATGCGGTTTGGGCTTGAGTCGAAAAATTACGCAGCATTGCTTGTGCAGCTGGTCTAGATGTTTTTGATTCCAGCCACTGTGCGTGTTCGGAGACATAGGTGAGGGCTTCCCTTACCTGCGTACTTCTTACATCGCTTAGTGCATTTTGAATGGTGTTAAGTGAATTACTGTCGGTTGCGTCTGTGAGAAAGGCTACAAATCCAAGGATCCGATCGGCATGTGACAGCCCATCTTCGTACACACTCTGAACCGTCAGTTTCCATGGTTTTCCGGTAAAGTCTGTGAGGTCTTGACTGATCGGTTTTCGATTGAGAAAAAGGGTGTCCATTTGTTTCTGAAGTTCGTCCTCTCCAAACAACCGGAAGATGAGTTCTCGGATTGAACGAATATTATCGATGGTGTTTCGTTCAAGGAATTCTTTAAATGCCGCATTGATAAACAATGTTGAGCCTGCAATGTCAGCGGTCATGAGCGGGATTTGGATTGTATGAAGGGTCCTGATTTGCCGTCTTCTTTCTTCTGAGGCCATCAGAAATAATTCTTGAACCGCAACACTTTCGGCCTCCAAATGATCGAATAGCCATTCTTGGATGGATTGCTTGGTCGGAACACCTTCAATCTGAAGGTGTCGGCTTAGCCAGCGAGTTAGCCTCATGATTTCATCTGAATCAGGAAGATGGCTTTCTGAAGTTGCTCCAATGACCCAAAATCCGATTGTAAGTGTACCTTGCCGAATGGGTGCTATGGTGCTTGGCCTTTCGAGGTACTGATCAGCACGAATAGGAACAGACGATTTCTTTAGGTTTTTGAAAGGCGCAATGGACATTTTCAATGTGGGTGAAAATGCTTCTCGGTCAATTCCGTAGCCTCCAATGTAGTGTATGCTTTGGTCGTTGAAGTTGACTGCCAAGTAAGCAAGTGTTGAACCGGGGGTTTGTGCCCGTGTCAGAGCGGCCAATTTAATGAACAATTCTTCATGTGTTTGGACCCGTGTGCTTTTCCATCCGTATCGAAAGCTGTCTTCTACAACCAATAGTGCCACCCGTCGCATAAATTCCATGGCAAGTCGACGGCCTTCCAATGCTGATATCAGCGGTGGTATTCCGGCTGTGATCATCATGCCAAAGCTTGGGAGGTGGATGACATTGTAATAAATGCACAGTGAGCTCACCATGGCCATTGTGAGGGGGAGTAAAATTACAAAGATGCTGACCTGATACCGCTGTGTGATTCTGACCACAACCGTACCCAATCCAATACACACAAACAAAATGACGATGTTGCCAATCAGGCCGAGGTTGCCAGTCGGTTCGTGTTGTTTTGAAGTGCTGATGACAGCCGATACAGCCAAGGGCCAATGAGTCAACTGGGACTCAACACCCAGCCTCATCAATTGAGAACGCCATTGTGCGGTTATGCCCAAAATGATTGTTCGATCCAGATCCTGCTTTGAGAGTACGGGGGAATCGACCATTAACCGTCTAAGAGATATCATTGGCAGCGATAGCTCAGGGTCAAGAGGACGGATTGGAAGCGCCATTGGGGCACCACTTGGACAATGGCTCCACGCACAGAATACAGAGGGCCCAAAAAGTTGACCCGCATTGGAGCGGTCTGAAAAGTCTTGCACTACCCCATTCTGATCTGGTGGAAGGTACAACTGATGATCCCAACGCTCAAAAGGGGTTGTAATGGGAGGCTCATCTTGCTGAGTGGGCAGCCCTTCTGAACCAGGCAATTCTCGAAGAAGATTTGGAATTTTGATGCGAGTGGTTTTTGAGGATTTCTGGTTAACTGGAAGTGTGTCAACTGCAATCGCATTAATGTTGATGAGGTTTTCCCACGGGTCGACAATTGTCATTTCGTCGATGCCCTGCTCTTTGAGCGTTTCTGAAATTTGCCGCCATCGAAGCATGTCCCATGGTGGTGGTCCAAATTGATTGACCGTCGCATCATCAATTGTCACTAAAAGTGGGGCAAGATCTCTGCTGGGAGGCGCTTGTAAACCGGTGATTCTGCTAATAAACCAATTGTCTACTGGTGCAAATATTCCAAGAGTTTGAACAAATGCACAGATGATGCCAACGACGATGGTTTGACGAAAGATTTGGGGCTGACTGTCATTCGCTCTATTTTGTGCCATGTCGTTGCCAAAAAAATCTCATCTAATCCACACTTGATGGGGTTTTATTATATCAGATTTAAGTTATTTCCGCTATGGTACCGCATTGGCGTTAAGCTGTATATAAAAGCATTTTTTATTCGATGGTGAGGAACATGAAGAGACGAAAATTTGTTTATCAAAGCTCAGCCTTTGCGGCCCTTGTTCAAGTGGGCTGCAGCAGTTCTAAGAATAAAGCTGCATCGGGAGACACTTCATTGTCTGATGGTTTACCAGACACCGATACTGGTGATGGTTTGGTTGGAGAAGATACGGCAGATTCTGGTCAACCAGCGTGGGATGATTTTGAGGCGCCTGAACCACCAGGCAGTTGTGAAGAAACCCAAATTGCACAGGAAGGTCCATACTATATCGAAGAGATTCCCATTCGAAACGATTTAGACCTTTACAATGAAGAAGCCCAAAAAATTATTGTCTTTGGTTATGTGTGTAATTCTGCATGTCAGCCCATTCCAAATGCGGTTGTGGAGGTTTGGCATGCCGATTCTCAAGGCGCTTATGACCTTGAGTCTCCCGAGATGAAATACTACGGCCAACTGGCTGCTGATGAAAACGGCTTTTATCGTTTTAAGACCATACTCCCTGGGGCTTACGCCACAAGTGCAAACGATTATCGACCCAAGCATTATCACATCAAAATCTGGGTGGGTGGTGAGGTGCGTTTGACCACTCAGTTGTATTTTAAGGACGATCCCTTTCTTGAATATGAGCCCAATACACCCGAAAGCTTGATGCTTGAGGTTGATTCTCAGTCACCCTGCCTCACTCGTTACGATTTCACCCTGAAGGATTAGTCGCCACCGTCATTTTTGTGTCACGGTTTGGTCTCTGGGGTATCCGTTCATCAATGGGCGTTATACCTTCTTAAAACAGGTGTATCATTGGCTAATTTTCCATACAGTTCTATTTCGTTTGCTGGGTGCGGAACGCTTAACTTTTACCAAGTGGGCGCCCTTTCTGCACTTCAAGACTCTGGTTTGGATTCAACCCTTTCTTATGCTGGTGCATCTGCTGGTGCTGGATTGAGTGTATTAGCAGCTGCTGGGGTCCCTGCACGTCAGATAACCGCTCAAGCAGCCTATCTATTGGCGCCATATTCTCGCCGAAATATCATTAAAAATTACAAAATCCCAATCGAATTTGGCCGAGCATTTTTGGAGTCTTTTCGAGAAGAGATTTCAGTGCAAGAGACAGTTCAGCGTGTGGCCATTTCCATTACTCAACTGAAGCCCTATCGAAACATTTTAGTCCAACGCTTTGACTCTGTAGGAGATATATTTGATGCCGTTCGGGCAAGTTGTCATTTGCCTTCTTGGCGTTATCCCTATGTGCGTTTCCGAGGTCGGCCATGCATTGATGGTGGCGTTAGTTGGAACAATCCCATCCTTGGAGAAGGTACACTGCGCATTTCACCGCTCTGGATGGACAAACGTGCAGACATTTCTCCATCGAGGCGAGTCAATCCGTGGTGGGGAATACATGTTCCATCTACGGATTGGATTTGGAAGTTGTTTGAGCTGGGTCGTCGTGACATGAATGTATGGATAGCTCAGCCCAGTCCAGAACGGCTGACAGGTTCTGATAAGCGTTGGCTCAGGCGGCTGAGGGGGCGTGTCCATGCCCTTTGAACCATAACCAAGATCGAGAGACGCCATCCCCATATAATCGGTGTAAGGCCCCCATACCGATTATCCGGAATTATCTTCACAATTTCATTTCTATGAACGGTGGAAGTCTTGGTATATTTGGAACACAACACACAAGTGATGGGAGTCTGATTTCGATGGCTCTGCTGTGAGTTGTGTCTGCGCACATAGACTTCTGTACCAATGATTTAATTTGGTTTTATGTTGAGACAACCCAACTTAATGTGCATGTTTATGCTTGAGTGTCTTGTCCATTGTTGGGCGACAAGTGAACAGTCCAGGCCATCCAAATCACCAGCGTGGCAAATGCAGTGCATCCATAGCTCGATGCCAATGCATAGCTGTCAGGGAACACCCCAAGCCCCATGACAGGCAGCCGTTCGGTGGCGATTGACACAATAACCAATCCGACGGTTTGCTTTGTTGGCTTATACTGTAACAGTTGAAGCTGTGCATAGGGTAAAAATGCAAAATAGTGATGCCATCCAGGGGGCAGCATTAGGCCGATGAAGCAGAGGATAAGGCATACACTGGGTATGGGGTCTGCATTATGGTCTTTGGTCCTTTTGATGGTCAATGCAGCCAGCAGGCCGGCGAGTAAGAGCCAGATGAGAGAGACAGTGAGTTCTGGAAGCATCCGCATGATGGGTTGAGTTTCCATTCTTCCCACATGTGTGCCATCGATAAACCATCTTTTCAGCGCAGATTGTAACGCTTGCCCACCTGATTCAGAAGCACCCATCACCACAAATTGGCTGCTTTTGGACATGTTCAAGTAAAAACGCTCGCTCTCTTCAACACCCAGCACGGCGAAAGGAAGGAGGACGCCTAAGATTAGAAATGCGATTGCTGCACTGAGTACCGGCATTGCCTTCTTTCGAAGGAGTGGATGAAGCAGGTAAACAAATGGATACCCTTTAATTGCGGCAGCGCTCCCAATCAGAGCGCCACCAAGTTTACCACCCTTCGTCAGTCCAAAAATGGACAGAACAACCAAGACTAAACTTATTTGTCCCCACTTTAGGCCATGCAATACTGGAAGACTTGAGCAGATAAACAAAAAGGTCATTGTAAAAGGAAGTGGTTTTCGATGTCGAACTTGGAGTGACAGTCGTGTCAGAAGGCCCAATCCAATGAAGAGTAGGGCGCCCCAAAGCCAAATGGCCTTCCCGCTCCATACAAAGGGCAGCAAACCGATGGCCAGAAGTGGCGGGTAAAACCAGCCCCTGACAATTTTCAGAGGCTTATCGAGTAAGACTTCTGCTTGGGGCAGATAGTGGCGTTGGAAATCGCACATGGCGATTGGGCAATGATCAAGTTGTTCGATGACAATTGTCGGCCAAAGGCCCTGCCACAACAGCCAAGGCAGGATGCCCAATATGCCCAAAAACGCAAAATGTCGAGTGGTCATTGCTTAAAGAAGAATTGTTCACTTTGAAACAGGCGGGTTCCCACATAGAGACAGACGGTTGTTAATGCCAGTGTGCTTCCAAACGAAACCACCCAAAATCCAAGTTCAACAGGTTCACCTCTGAGAATACTACTCGCCGTTAATTGATGAGATAGGGCAGGTACAAAAGCCATCCACAAGCTTGGCGAAACGGGTTTAAAGCTCATAATAAGCCCTGGTGCCATGGGTAAGAACATGGTCATGTTGAGATAGGTCTGAGCTTCTTTAAAACTCTTGGCAAAGGCCGCTACCAAGAGTTGTATGCCAGCTGCAAAGAAGGCAAATGGAATAAAAGAACTTAAAATGGTGATCACTTCTTTTGGGCCAAGCACAAGACGCATTCCAAGGACTTCAAAT
>JAYYJC010000519.1:0-14426 GCA_036146655.1 Myxococcota bacterium
GTTCCAAGCCAATCAATCCTTTGCCGCAATTACAGAATTGGTACCAAGCATCTCAGCAGAAATCTATGGGGTCGCATTGGCTATTTTGGTTGGCTCGGTCATAATAGGCGGCATCAAAAGCATTGGAAAAGTAGCTGGAATAATCGTGCCGTTTATGTGCGGCGTTTATGTGCTTGCTGGTATGTATATCTTGATGACGCATGCCTCAAACATCCCACACGCCTTTTCTGTGATTGTGACAGAAGCCTTCGCACCGACCGCAGTGGCTGGTGGTGCCATTGGTGCACTCATTCAAGGTTTTCGACGAGCGGCATTTTCAAATGAAGCAGGTGTGGGTTCTGCTTCCATTGCACATTCCGCTGCTGCTACTGATGAACCCGTTCGAGAAGGGATTGTTGCATTGCTCGAGCCGTTCATTGATACCATCGTGGTATGTACCATGACTGGTTTGGTGGTTGTGATTACTGGCGCATATCAGCAAGAGGGTCTTGAAGGAGTAGCCATTACATCTTATGCATTTGCATCTGTGATTGACTGGTTCCCATATGTCCTTTCTGTAGCTGTATTCTTCTTTGCCTTTTCCACGATGATTTCATGGAGCTACTACGGAGAGCGCTGTGTGACATACCTATTTGGTGAAAAGGCGTCCATGCCGTACAAATTCTTATTTTGCCTGTGTGTGATTTTCGGAGCGGTTGTTAAACTTGGAAATGTCCTCGATTTTTCAGACTTAATGATACTCGGAATGGCTTTTCCGAATATCCTTGGTTTGTTCATCCTGTCGACAACAGTCCGTAAAAAGCTAGATCATTACTGGGGCCGTTTGCAGAGCGGTGAAATGAAACCGGTCCGTTAAGCCGCTTTTGTTGGTTTCCCAAATACAAAGATGCTGGTTACACATGCAGCGGAGCCGCCAATGAGGCAGGGAAACCAGTGTATGCCGAAACCCACGGGAACAGAGCAGAACAAGAGAGAGACGATACCGGCTGTCAGTGCATAGGGGAGTTGTGTCTTGACATGTGCGATGTGGTCACATTCAGTGCCTGCACTGGACAACACGGTGGTGTCTGAAATGGGTGAACAGTGGTCTCCCCAAGTGGCACCACTTAAGACCGCTGCAGAAACCGCAAGTGTAATGTCGATATCTGCACCAGCTTTGATACACAAAGGGATGGCCAAGGGCATCAATGTTCCCATTGTTCCAAATGAGGTTCCGGTTGCAAATGCGACAATGGCAGACAGTATGAAGATCAGTGATGGATACCATGCAGGAGAAATGGCATTGTCTAAGACCGAAACCAAGTATTCGGCGGCTTGAAGTTCTGCAATGGCCGATCCAATCCCCCATGCGCACACCAAAACCAAGAGTGCTTCACTTAGTCTTGATGCACCGGTTTTTGACGCTTTAATAATGGAGTGTGTGTCAGTACCAGTCCATGATGCACAGCCAACAGCCAGCCCAAAGGCGAATAATGCGCCTTTGAGCATTGCGTCATACCCATCGGCCTCACCGATAATTTCAAAGAGTGCTGCATCATTACCCAATACGGCAACGCCTTGTGCATAGAGATCAAAGGCCGTTAGGCCAATCAGCCCAGAAATAGGGAGAATGGCATTCCAAATTAAACCCTTTTGAGACCCTTCGTACCCAATGTGCTCTGGGTTCTTTTGCGCTGCGGCTTGTTCAGCATTCCACATGGGTCCAAAATCTCTTCCGGTCAAACAGATGGTGAGACCAAAGACCAACGCCAGTATGGGATAAAATCGGTACCCGATACCATCGATGAAGAAACCATATGCATTAATACTTTGACCTGCAGCCTGAAGCGCTTTGTCCATCAGTGACACTTCATATCCAATCCAAGTACTGATTAAAGCTAAGGTTGCAACAGGGGCTGCAGTTGAGTCAACCAGATAGGCGAGCTTTTCACGCGAGACCTTGGCTTTGTCGGTGACTGCTTTCATTGATGAACCAACAATTAGGCAATTCGCATAGTCGTCAAAGAACACAGTTAAGCCAGCCAACCAAGTGCTTGTCATGGCGGCTCTGCGACCTCTGGCTAGACGCATAAAAGATTGGATAACGGCTTGTGTGCCACCAGAGACTCTTAAAATCTCAACCACCATTCCAACCAAAGTCGAAAAAAGCAACACTTTCATGTTGTCCTTGCTTGCAACAGAATCCAGCAGGTAAGGATCGATAATTTTAAATGCCCCTGCGATGGGGTTTGAGGTGGTAATGAGACCTGCTGAGAATATACCTATAAACAAAGAGAGAATCGCATTTTTTGTGAAGAATGCAAGTCCGACTGTCAATACGACCGGCATTAGTGACAACAATCCATAGGGATGGTCAATCGGTGGGGGAATAAAATTACCCCATAGGTATAGCCCTGTCAGCATGATAACGATTAGGTTAGTTCTTGACCGCATTGACCCCTCAGGCACATGATAATGAAAGCGTATCGAATAAAAACGAACGAGCCCATCTCCCCATTTGGTGATGAGGCTTCCACGATCCCTATTTTAAATCAACCGTTGGCTAAAATTCAAGAGCAGACACTTAAGGTTGCTGGATTTAACTTGGTTGATGAGGTTCCCGCCGACGAACCCTATTTGCTTTTGACGGATCGCATCTGGTTCACTGCCGAGTTGCTTCGTCGATTAAAGCCGCATCGAGGACAATTGGCTTACTCTGATAAAGCATGGTCTGAGGGAATGCATTGTCTTCAAGACTTAAAATACAATGGTGGCTATGAGTTGGCCATGATTGAGGCGGGTGGGGCACCTCTGTTTGAAAATCTTGAGCCCGTGTCATTTAATTGGGATTTAAGGGACGCTGAACCCATGGATTTACATCCTTCAATGGCCCATGCACAAAAACAACTTCGTGTGGGACCATGTATGGTACACCAGTTGCACCACTGGTCACATGTGTTGCGTATAAATCAACTTGCCATTGCCAATATCGGAGAAGAAGTTCGCCTAAAGTGGAGAGAAGGGAATATTTTCGTGCGACTATGGATGGCAATTCTTTTTTTATGCCGTGTTCGCAGCATCAACCGTCAACAGGTTTTGGCGAGAATCGGAACCATTGGCAAAAACTGTCAAATCCATCCGACGGCAATCATAGAAGCATGCCACATTGGAGACAATGTTGTCGTGGGTCCATACGCAGTGGTGAGGGCGTCTGTTTTGGGAGATGGTGTCAAAATAGAAGAATATGCAACAGTGAATATTTCCGTGGTGGGTGCTGAAACCCGAATAAACCGATACGCATTGGCCAACTTATGTGTTCTTTTTGACCGAGTGATGATCTCACATGGGTGTGGATATCAGGGCTGTGTCATTGGTAGGGATGCGTTCACTGCGTGGGATGTAACGGCCATTGATTTGTCCTTTGGGAAGACCATTCAGGTTCAGCACAATGGAGAATGGGTGGATTCTGGTCAGCATTTTTTAGGTGCTGCCATTGGTCATAGAGCTGTTCTTGGCAATCGAGTGCGGATTAACTATGGCGTGAGCATTCCAAATGATGCTGTTTTGGTAGGTCCCATAGATGACATGATAAAAGATGCGTCCCAAGCAGAGCCAAAACGACCGTATTGTGTAGATGGTTTTGGTGGTGTTAAGCCGATAGGACGGGGGCAACCGAAGCAATCTGACTCGGCGGAATAATGCCTTTCTCAGTAATGATTCCGGTTATTAATTCTGCTGGTGTCACATCAAAAGCTGGGTTGCGAGCCTCGGATTGAATTGGGACTGTTCGCACTCGGATAAACTCGCCGGAGTCTGACCAGCCCCAAGTATACCGGACCTCATCTGCGCTTCGCTCTTCAATCGGAATGTCTTTTCCAGAAGGACAGTTGGGATCAATGGTGGCAGAAGGAGCTGCGACATAAAATGGTATTCCAGCTGCATGGGCTGCCAATGCCGATGTGTAGGTTCCAATTTTATTGGCCACATCTCCATTCATCGCAACACGATCTGCACCCACAATGACCATGTCAATTTCACCTCGAGACAGGTAGTATCCAGTTGCGTTGTCTGCGATGACTGCGTGTGGGACGCCTTCACCTGCCAACTCCCATGCAGTGAGTCGGGCACCTTGTCCTCTTGGTCTGGTCTCATCGACATAAACAAAAACTTCTTTGCCAGTTCTATGTGCAGTGTAGATGGGGGAGAGGGCTGAACCCCAATCAACAAAAGCAAGCCAACCGGCATTGCAATGGGTTGAAATGCGCATACCTGACTTGATGATTTCTGCTCCATATCTTCCAATGGCTTGACAACTTGCAACATCTTCATCTGCCACCGCATTGGCTGCATCGACCGCTGCTGTCCTGGCCAAGGAAATGTCTTGTCCTGCTAAAGAAATGGCTTCTCGGACACGCTGGATGCCATAAAAGAGATTTTGTGCTGTGGGACGGGTATTGGAAAGGGTTTGAGCTGCTGATGCAATATAGCTTTGAAAGGTGTTGTCTGGTGCCTCTAATGCAGCTTGTGCCATCCCAAAAGCACCAGTGGCACCAATAGCGCCCGCTCCTCGAACAATCATCGTTGAAATAGCTTTGGCCGTGTCCTTATGCGTTTCCATTGTGACCAACTGAAAGCGATGGGGCAATGATGGTTGGTCGATTAACTTGACGGCCTGTCCTTCCATCCAAACGGTCCGGTAGTGCGTGTTGTTCACATTCATTAATTTGTCTCCATATTCGGCAGTTCTGGTTGTTTAAAGCGCCCGACTTCTCCAACTCTGAACTTAAGCCACCCCAGATAGTTTTCTCGCCACCATCCTAAAAAATCCATATGGCTAAATCGGTGTTCAATCAAAGGTTTGTAGGCTTGATCCGTATATTCTCGCTGTGTGATGTAGTCTTTGACCGTAAAGCGCTCGCCATCCCAGATGGCGTATTGGGCAGAGCTGAAAGTCCATGACCCAGTATTGATATAGGATTTGCCATCTCCCAGAGGAACATTCCCCGGTAAGTGAGAGTGGCCAGTTAATAAATGCTGGTAACTGCTGTCCTGTACAAATTGACTGGCATGATAAAATATTCCAGCAGGATTGGCGATTTGATTCATTGTCCAGTACTGCAGATAGGACTCTGTTTTTCCACACCAATCCGCTTTCCCAATAGTGCGATACAACTTATCCCTAGCTTTAATGGCCAAAACCAGTTTGTGGAAGCACCAGAATGCCAATCTATTTTCAATGTTGTAAAAGTTTTCTAGGGGCAGGCGTATCCATGTATTCAAAATGCGCTCAATTAAGTGATGAGCTTGAGTAGCCAAGTGGGTTTGTTCAAGATTTGGTCCAATAAATGGATCATATTCGTAGCCATGCTGAATTAAAACTTTGTCATCTAAAGTGAGAGACGAACACACATCAAATCGCAAAAGATCTCGAAACAATGAAATGTCATAGTCATGGTTGCCCCAGATGTATATGACGCCATGCTCTGCTGCGAGTTCTGACAATCTTCGCATCAGAAGGGCATGTGCCCGAATCACCCTTGACATTGACCATGCTTGGTGAAAGTCGATGGCGTCTCCAACGATGACCAACTTGGCTTTCTCCTCAGCAATCTTATCGATAAGCTCGATGAGAAGGCTGTCCTTATTCATAAATGTGTCCGAAGGTGTGCCATCACCCAGATGCAAATCCGAAACGAAATAAAGGCGTTCATCTGCGGATAGGTTACGTTGTATCGAAATGGGGCTTGCGTTTGCCCATGATACAATTGCCATCGTCGTCTCCCTTTGCTTAAGGTTTTAGTCCATGACCGCCCCTCGCGTCATCAAAAAAATTGATTTTATTGGTTCTTTTCCAACAGCACCACCATCCAACGGGCAACCTGAGATCGCTTTTGTCGGCCGTTCAAATGTCGGAAAATCAAGTGCAATCAACCGTTTACTTAACAGAAAGAAGATTGCTCGGGTATCTTCGACACCTGGTCGAACACAAGCCATCAATATCTTTGAGATTAACCAAACCTATCGGTTCGTCGATTTGCCAGGTTATGGCTTTGCGAAGGTTCCCATTGCTGTTCGAAATGCTTGGGGTAAGATGATTGAGGGGTATTTGGTCAGCCGTTCCGCTTTAAAGTTGTGCGTCATCTTGGTTGATGGCCGTCATACTGCTCAAAATCTCGATTTGCAAATGCTTGAAACCCTTGTGAGTAACGGGATACCTGGTGTTGTCGTTGCCACCAAAGTAGATTGCTTGAAAAGAAGTCAACGGGACCGTCAACTGAAGAAGTTAAGGGAGGGGCTTGGGCTAGACTCTGAAGTATTTGTGCCATTTTCTTCTGTGACAAAGTACGGGCTTGATGAGGTTTGGGATGCCATTGAATATGCTTTGGACATAAAAGGGTAGACCCATGGGAAAAAACAACCGCAAAAGGCCAGACCACTGGTCTCAGCGTGCCAAAGACGAAGGCTACGCAGCACGCAGTGTTTACAAGCTGATGGAAATAGAACGTCGAGCTCAAGTTTTCCGGAAAACAAAACGCATCATCGATCTGGGTTGTGCGCCAGGCTCTTGGTCCGCATATGCACGGAAGTTGCGCCCAAATGCCAAAATTGTGGGCATTGATATCCAAGCCATCGAACACTATCCGGGGATTTTTTTCCATCAGTCCATATTGGATACAGCACCCAATGTGTTCATTAATGCATTGGGCGGAACTGCAGATTTGGTCATTTCAGACATGGCTCCAAATACCTCAGGACATAAGTTTACGGATCATGTCAGACAAATTGAACTGGCGCACATGGCACTCAATGTGGCTGCATTAACCGTCAAGCAAGGTGGGGCATTTGTTGTAAAGGTATTTGATGGAGAAGAAGCCCATGATTTTACCCTTGCGGTTCGTAAGATCTTCAAAAAGGTCCGTCGAATAAAGCCAGAAGCGACACGGAATGAATCTGTGGAATTCTTCTTAGTGGCGAGCGAAAAGCGAGAACCACCCGCCCCTGTGAATACTCAACCTTAATTTATTAAAAAACAAAAAAGGCTGTGCGAGAACACAGCCTTTGTTTTTTGTTTATGTGCAGCCGATTATTTGCTTTCAATCCACCGATAAAGTGTTTCGACCATTGCTCCAGTTCCACCACAAGTCAAATGACGGAAAGTTTTGTCAAGAAATGCTGGACCTGCAATGTCAATGTGTGCCCATGGCGTTTGCTCAACAAATTCTGAGAGGAACAATGCAGCAGTAATCGAGCCTGCTGCTCTACCACCGACATTTTTGAAGTGACCCCATTCGGCTTTCAGCATGGGCTTGTAAAAATCAGGAAGCGGCATTCGCCAGAGACCTTCACCTGAAACAGCAGCTGCAGAACTGAGACCACCTGCAACTTGTTCCGCATTGGTGAAAAGACCACTGTAATAGTCTCCCAATGCCACCACACAAGCACCAGTCAGAGTTGCCAAGTCAACGATCGCATCAGCCCCGAGTTTGTCGCCGTAGGTCAAGCAGTCTGCCATAACAAGTCTGCCTTCGGCATCAGTATTGTGGATTTCAACTTGCTTGCCGTTGTACATGTCCAAAATGTCACCGAGTTTATACGAGTTCGCACCACACATATTTTCAACACATCCGATGATACCGTGAACTTCAACATCAGGTTGAAGGAGGGAAACCGCTTTCATGGCGCCAACAACAGCACCTGCTCCAGCCATGTCGCAGCGCATGGTTTGCATGCCACCACTGGATTTGATGCTTAGACCACCAGCGTCGAATGTCACGCCTTTGCCCACAAGGGCAATAGACTTTCGAGCGTTGCCTTTGGGTTTATAGTGCATATGAACAAAACGTGCAGGATTGGACGAACCCTGACCAACAGCAGTAATGCCGCCCATGCCTTCTGACTTGATCTTATCGGCATCCCATATGGTGACGGTCAATGTATCAGACGCCAATGATTCACAGACTGCAGCCAATGACTCTGGATATACCTCAGCCGGAGGTGCATTAACCAAGTCGCGGGTGAGATTTCGAGCTTCAGCCAGTTTAAGGCCTCTTTGCGCTCCACTGTTGGCTGTACCTGCAATGTGAACGGTTTCCAGCTTGGCTTTTCGATCTTTGCTCGCTCTGTATTTGTCAAAGCGATAATTACCCGCAGCCAATCCTGTGGCAATAATCTCTGCTGCATTCTCTCCTTCAGGTGCACCAAAGATGGCGAGGCTTTTTAAACCCAGTTCACGAGCTTTGTATCCCGCAGCTCCTGCCGCTCTCCTCAAGTGGTCGTCGTTTCCAGTACCAATCAAGAAAACATGGGGTGCTGGAATGAGCCCAAAGGTTGGGAATGCTGCAACTTCGCCGGGCTTGGCGCTGAATTTTTGTGCTCGAGCTGCACCGTAGACTTGTTTTTCGAAGTCTGTTTTTGGACCATCAAGATGGGCGGCGGTGACGAGCAGGACAACAGCGTCTGTGGAGACTGTGTTGAGCTCAAGGGTTCCATAGTGAATTTGCATCTGAATGCTCCGATAACTAGCTGAATATCTGTAGGATTAGGAATAGAAATATAATGATTGTGACGATAATTGCAATCAGCATGCTAATGGGGTCGTTTCTCAATTTATCCAATTGATCAAGGATCAACTGGCTTAATGGTGGTGGAGATTCAACTTGAATTGGCTGTTCAATTATTGGATCAGGTCTTCTGAGTGCGTCTGGGTCCCAAGTTCCAAATGAATCTTGGTCCACATCGGCGATTGAGTCATCATCGAGAACCTCATCAGTTAAGAAGTCCACGAAAGAATCGTCTTCAGAGTCCATGATGTTCACCTCAGTCATCGCAGGTGAAACCGTGGGTTCAACGGTATTGGACTCGCCGTCCTCACTTATCTTTATGATGGCTGAACTGGGCTCAGAAAAGAAAGTGTTCAGATCCATTTCATCTTGAAGGGTTTGTTCGCCAAAGGATGGGTCATCAGTAGAAGAGTTAAGTTCATCTAATGTGGCATTCAATGAAACTGCAATCTGTACATTTGGATCTGGCTGGGATTGAGGGATTGGGCTTACTGAAGGTGAATTGATTCCGGGATCTGATTGCTCGTGTTGAAATGAAACTAATCCCGGATCGCTTGAGGGTAAATTGTCATATGATTCAGACTCTGATTGGATCTCAATGTTTGGGTTTATCAGGAGTGTCTGCGGATCTTGAATGGGTCTTTCTTTGGGAACAAAGCCCGGGGGTGATACCACTGAGATGGTGGCTTCAGCGGTTTCAGGAGCTTCTTCAGAGTCCGTGATCCGAAAGGCCGCTCTGATAATGTATTGGGAGGGCGGAAGATTGGGTATGCTAATCGAAAATCTCAATCGCCCACCTGCATGGCTGTCGACCTCAAAGCTTCCGGAGTGTTCCTTAATGGGCTTCCCATCTGCTTTGTCGATGATGGCAAGGCCGCAAGAAATGTCTTCGTAGTTGTCTAGTTGTGGTTTCGTATCTACAGAGCAAGAAAACTCGATTGACTCGCCCACATAAAAGCAATCTCTCGAAATCGGAAGGTTCCAAATAATTTTACCCACTCTGTCGATGAAAGGAGAGAACATGGCATTGAGTTCTCCCAGTCGATTGGACACTTCAGCAAGTTGATGAAATCGATATGGGGGTGAAGGTTCCGTCGGTTGGCTTAAGGCTCTGCCAATGAACCGACCAAGCGACATTGACAACCGAGTTTGAAAACGCGGATTAGCGGCTTCGTTGCTGAGATGGCGCTGTGTTTGATCTTGAAATGCAGTTTTAAGTGCTCGAGTGAGTCCTTCCAAGGGAAGATTGGGTTCCGTATCAGAGTGGTGCATAACACAGCGATATAAGGTCATTGCCAATGCATAAACATCACCAGCTGTTGAGGGTGGACTATGATCGGTTTTTCTGAACTCCGGCGCAAAGAAGGGAATTTTTCTAGGTGATAGTTCAAGAAGTTCAGGAAGGTGCTTTTGGAGGGTTGGTGACATTGGGTCTGAGAGCAGCACCCCCTGCTCTGGGTGGTAAAAAATATTGGTCAAGTCAAGATTGCCGTGAATAAAATCACGGTCGGGATTGCCTTGGAGTTTAAGTGCGATCTGATCTAAAGTTTCGAGTGTTGCCCCGAGTGAAATCCCTCGTTCGATTTGATATGTCATGCTTGGTAAAACAGGATAACGCAAACAAGGAACACCAGACTTTGTGGTAAATCTGTCGATTGGCTGTAGAAATATTTCACTCGGACTTTTAGAGAGCAATTCTCCTTGCTCAATCAAAATGGCTCTGGATACCTGGGCAAGCCGTTCTTTACCGTAGGGTAAGTCTTTTGGTGCGTATGGAAGTTTAAATACGCATTGTGTCTTGTTGGTAGACTTTGCAATATAAGTCATTCCCCATAGGCCCCGACCCAATATTCGGCCTAGGGTATAGGTTATTCCTGCAGAATCCTGAAGTGTATCACCAACCTTCATTACAACCCTTATGTATGAGTAGGTTTTCCCAAATACTGTTTTTATGTGTAACCATGCACCGTTATGAGGTAATAAGACACCGCTGACTTGTCAATCTGTATGCCCTCTTTTCACCCAGTCCTTTTTCAATATGATGGTCAATAACTCAAGCGACTTGTTCCAATCGGAACATCAAACGGTCAAAATGCTTTTGCGTTACCATGCAAAAGACATCCGAGGCTTTCGAAGTATGGTGAAAGACCCTGAGTTGGCACAGCGCAAACGGTTTCAGAAATTGGTTGGTTTGACCAGTCACTCTGAGTTCGGGGAGGCATTTGGAGTACACAAGTTGCAGCAACTTGAAGACATTCAGAAGCTCCCCATTCAGCGCTTTTCAGACTATCGTCCGTGGATTGACCGGATCGCGTCCGGAGAAATGAATATTTTGTCCAAAGAGCCTACAACAGGCTTCATGGAAACCTCTGGGACCACTGGGTCAGCAAAATGGATACCCGTCACCGCATCTTGGCAGCGCAGTATTCAATTGGGACAACGGTTGTGGTTGCTTCAATTGCTTTGTCACTACCCGCAATTGACCCACACGAAAACCTTAAGCATCGTATCATCTGCCTCAGAGCAAATGACAACTGGGGGGATCCCTGTTGGAGCCAATACAGGCAGAATGAAGGGTGCTCAGCCCTTTTGGGCAAAAGGAAGCTACAGTCTACCTGACGAAATTCACGCCATCAAAGATCCCTCAGCAAAGGTTTATGCCACTGTGCGTGTGGCCATGCAAGCGCCAATTGGACTTATTGTCACTGCGAATCCGTCAATGGTTTTGCGATACTCCCGTGCCTTACTCGAGTGGAAAGAAGAACTGAGCATTGATCTTCAACATGGGACACTTAGAGAAGGTCCTGCATCTCTGATTGAAGAACACCTCAGAAGGAAAATTGAGCTAACGCTGGCACCGGCCAGCGTTCCCCTTAGTTGGCGCTTAACGGATGTATGGCCACTTCAAGTCATTTCTTGTTGGAAGGGTGGACCAGCAACGTACTTTGTTGACCGGTTAAAAAATATAGTTGGCCCTACTGTTCCCATTCAAGAAATCGGCATCACAGCTTCTGAAGGATTCTTTAGTTTGGCGCTTGGCAATGATTTGCCCGGGGATCTTTTTTGGGCCGCTGGTCATGTGGTAGAGTTTATGGACTCAAATAATCAGTCTCACTTTTGTTGGTCTTTAAAAGAAGGTGAGCGGTATCGTCTTGTTATTTCAACTGAAAATGGCCTTTGGCGGTATGACCTGCAAGATACCGTTGAAGTCACTGGGTTTATTGGCCGTCTGCCGTTGCTTCGTTTTGTTGGCAAAACAGGTCGCTTTCTCAATGCGGTTGGAGAAAAGATTTCTGAGGCCCACATTTCTGAACTGATGTTGAGGGCCAGCCACCAGTTTAAATGGCAAGTAGAGGGCTTTACTGCTCGGACTCATTGGGATGAAGTACCGAAAGTCATCTTGGCCGTTGAGCCAAAAGACAACCTTCCCAAAGATTGTGCCTTGGTTATGGATACCTTGCTTCAAGACATCAATCCCGAATACAAATCAAAGCGAACCAGTGAACGATTATTGCCACTCGAGATTGAAGCTCTACCTGAAGGTACCTACCGAAAATATCGATTAAATCAAATCCTTAGTGGTGCTCCAGACGGACAAATCAAAGATTTCATTTTGGCCCCGAGCGATGACGATTGGAACACATTTATAGGCAAGGCAGTTGGACAATGAAAGTGCGCTTTTACTCAGATGGTGATTCGACTGATGGACCCTGGCAAAACAGGTTGTCCAGAAGTTCATCTGTTTATTTGCGTCAACACAGCGAGCAGCCCATCAACTGGTATCCATGGGGAGAAGAAGCATTTGAACGGGCAGTTTCGCTTAACCGGCCAGTATTGGTGTCCGTCGGCTATTCAGCGTGTCATTGGTGTCATGTCATGGCAAGGGAAAGCTTTTCTGACCTGACCGTTGCCAATCTTTTAAACACCCAGTTTGTTGCCATAAAGGTCGACCGTGAAAGCCAGCCTGAGGTGGATGCCTTTTGTATTCAGGTTCTGCTGCAGCTTCAAGGGGATGCTGGCTGGCCTGCCAATGTGTTTTTATCGCCCCATAAAGTTCCACTGATGGGTGGCACTTATTATCCTCTTTACTATCAGTACGGGCTTCCAGGATTTGCAGATGTGCTTCGGAATGTACATTCACTTTGGACACAGGGCCCTGACAAATTTGCAGAGACAGGTCAGCATATTCTTCAAAACTTCCTATCCCAACCCTCCGAAAATACAGAGGTTCGATTTATTGCAGCTCAATGGGAAACGGAGTTGGACGAACGGCATGGAGGCTTTGGTTGGGGGGCTAAGTTTCCGATGGTACCTAGACTTGACTTTATGTTTGCTCATTTGCATGCTGCAAAATGGCAAGCTGCACTGCGGCTTCATTTGGACTCACTCGACAAGGGTGGGATTCATGATCATGTTGGGGGTGGTTTTCATCGGTATGCCATTGATGTAGATTGGTCTGTGCCGCATTATGAAAAGATGCTGTGTGACAATGCCCTTATTGCGCGGGCCTTTCTTCGAGCGCATGCGATCTTAAATGTTCCCCATTACCGTGCCATTGGGTGTGACACATTGGAATGGCTCATTCGTGAAATGCGTAATGACAGTGGTTTGTTTGCGGCATCTGTTGATGCCGAAGATCCTTTGGGGGAAGGGTATTATTACACTTGGACCCGTGAGGAGTTGAGGTCCGCACTTGGGTCGAGAGCAGAGCGTATTATTCAGGCTTATGATGTCGGGGAATACGGTAATACAAACATTGGACGATCAACATTGGTGCGAAATGGGCACCCCTCAGTGATGGCAAGTGTTCGATTAGACCTTCTTCAGGAACGCGCAAAGCGCCCTGCACCAAGTATAGATACAAAATGTGTGGCGTCTTGGAATGCCATGACTGGAACAGCACTGTGTATGGGATTTCGCCAAATAAGAGATCAGCGGTATCTCGATGCTGCGGTGTCTATTGGTGAACAACTCATCAAAGCCTCAAATCCACTTGTTCCGCGTATCGTAGGTGTCTCTTCAGTTGGGACACTAGAGGACCAAGCATGGTGTCTTGAACTGTGGCTTGAATTGTACAGCTGTTCTGCCTCGGAACGCTGGTTGAAAGCCGTTTCAAAATTGATTCCACATGTCTTAGACGGTTTTAGATGTCATGAAATGGCTTTTCAACTTCAACACCAGAGTTCCAATGTACCAGTACCTATTCCATGTTCAGATGATACCTCAGAGCATTCTCCGCTTGCCGTAATGATGCGTTCATTGGAGATTGCGGTGCGAATTGGTGGTTGTGGAATCACACAGTCTGAACTCAACAGTTTGTGGGACAAAGTCAAAGTTGATGTCAGTGCGTCGTCGTTGTGCAGCATCTCTGCCCAACGAAAGGATTTGACTACGGTTGTACTGACTGATATTCAATCAGATACTCGTCTGTGGTACAAAGCATTGAGCCAGTGGCGTAGTCATGTTTATGTCTTTCCTGAAAGCTCTTACCACAGCCCATTGCTCGAAGGTAGAACGGGCTCAGGACCAAAGGCTTGGATTTGCACCGGTCAGACATGCCGGATACCCATCTCAACTATTGAGGAATGGCCTCAACTTGATCTTGGTGTTTGATCGCCCTTGTGGATTTGTATTGGTTTTGGACTTTCCACTTCGAGTGTCTGTGTTGGAAATGCGAACCCCAAATGGTGTTCTTCTGCCAAATTCATGAATTTGAGATGAAACGCTTGCTTGGTCTCCATTTCCACCGAATAATCGTCCATATTTAAAAATGTCATCACCATAACATCCAAAGAGTGTGGACCCATATTGCTAAAATAAACATGCGTTCTTCCCGCAACTGTATATTGATGTCCCTCAAGATATGCTTTGATGTCCTTTATAAAG
>JAYYJC010000520.1:0-5705 GCA_036146655.1 Myxococcota bacterium
TAGGTCGCTTTAAATTCGACCAAAGTGATGTGGGCAAACTCGATGGTCGTCAAATATACTTGAGAGGTAACATTGGTGCTCTCTATCGCAATGTCAATCAAGCCTATGACATTTCATTATTTGGTATCGTTGGAAACACATCAAACCAAACATTCACAGCTTCTGAAGGTGACACAGCGGTTGACATTAATGGCGGAGTTTATATGCTTCCAATCGTACTCGGTGTCGAAGGTACATTTTACTTTGGTGACTTTAAGCCAAATAAAAAGAAGGGTAACCGTAACAGGCGTTGAATTGAACTAATCAAATCTAATCACAAAAAAAGGCGGCCTCTTTACGGGCCGCCTTTATTCATTCACATTTGGACAGGGGAAGCTTAGTAAGCTCTGGCAAAAATGGCCATATGGGTTGCAGGCTGTTGTGAATAAAAGCATAGTTGTCCATTTGCTTCAGACTGTCTGTCCGTTGGATAGCAACGAATGGTTGCTTTGCAGTCTTCTTTAATGGCAGCTTCATTGACAGCACTGTCTGCCCAAGGAGCAATAAAGAAACCACCATTACCAATATTATCTTTCAGCTCATTGTAGCTTTGAATATCATGTGTTTTACTGTTTCGTTGTTCAATCGCATTTTCAAGCATCATCTTTTGAATCTCATCCAGCTTGACTTGTATAGACTGAGTAAATGACTCATTAACTTCTATGCCTTCCTTAGCTCTATCCAAACGGCGAGCAGAGAAAACAGAGTTGTTCTTCACATCACGGGGACCTATCTCAAGGCGAAGTGGAACGCCTTTTCGTTCCCATTCATAGTATTTGTTGCCAGGCTTCATATTGTCTCTGTCATCAATGACTACTCTGAATTCAGGCTTCAATTTGGCAAATACTTCATTGGCAAATGCCAAGACGGTTTCTTTTTCATGTGCCTTTCTCCAGATAGGCACGATGACAATCTGTGTGTGTGCTACTTTGGGAGGCAAAACCAAGCCTGTGTCATCTGAATGAGTCATTATAAGGGCGCCAATGAGTCTCGTTGATACGCCCCAGCTTGTTGCCCAAACAAAATCACTGTCATGATTTTCAGTTTGGAAAGTAACATCAAATGCTTTCGCAAAGTTTTGACCGAGAAAGTGTGATGTTCCGGATTGAAGTGCCCACCCATTTTGCATCATTGCTTCAATTGTATAGGTATCTTCTGCACCTGCGAATCGTTCGGTTGCTGTTTTGACACCCGTAACAACTGGAACAGCCAATGTTTCATAGCAAAAGTCACGATAGACCTCAAGCATCCTGACTGCTTCTTCACGGGCTTCTAATTCAGTAGCATGAGCAGTGTGTCCTTCTTGCCATAAAAATTCAGCAGTTCTGAGGAAAGGGCGTGTTCGCATTTCCCAACGAACCACATTGGCCCATTGATTAATGAGGATTGGTAAATCACGGTAAGATTGTATCCAACGCCCATACATGTGCCAGATGATGGTTTCAGAGGTAGGACGCACCACCAATGGTTCCTCAAGCTTCGCATTTGGATCAGGCTCAAGCCCACCACCATCGGCTGCTCGAAGCCGGTGATGGGTGACCAAAGCACATTCTTTGGCAAAGCCCTCAACATGCTCAGCTTCCTTTTCTAAAAAGGATTGTGGAATAAACATTGGAAAATAGGCATTGACATGTCCAGTTTCTTTGAACCGTCTATCCAAATCACTCTTGATATTTTCCCAAAGTGCAAAACCATTTGGTCTTAGCACCATACAGCCTCTCACTGGAGAGGAATCAATTAACTGAGCTGCGTTGATGACATCTTGATACCAACGGTTGTAGTCTGTATCTCTGGGTGTAATTTTTGAATCTGACATTGTCAACTCCCATCAGAACTCTATCTTAGGGGTGGGATTAACTCAATTTGACACTTTGTGCATTCTATTCACATCTAGTTGTGGACAAAGAAGACAATTTCCCATAAGTGCGAATAAACCTGCAATCCAACTTAGGAGATGCGCAATGGAAAATGTTGAACAATTGGCGGTTAATACAATTAAGGGCCTCGGCATGGATGCTGTTCAAAAGGCCAACTCTGGTCACCCAGGAATGGTCATGGGAATGGCTGATATTGCGACCGTCCTATGGAAAGAGCATTTAAAATACGATCCCTCTGCACCTGATTGGCCTGACAGGGATCGCGTTATTTTGTCGAATGGACATGGTTCAATGTTGTTGTATTCAATGCTGCATCTCACTGGAACATCATTGTCTTTGGAAGATCTTAAGAACTTCAGACAATGGGGTGCACCCACAGCTGGTCATCCAGAATATGGTTATGCACCTGGTATTGAAACCACCACTGGTCCATTGGGACAAGGTTTTGCAAATGGTGTCGGTATGGCAATGGCAGAGCGTTGGATGGCTGCACAGTTTGGTTCAGATTTGGTTGACCATTACACTTATGTTCTATGTGGAGATGGGTGTTTAATGGAAGGTATTTCTGCAGAAGCGGCTTCAATTGCCGGCCATCTAGCACTTTCAAAACTGATTGTTTTATATGACGACAATCAAATTACCATTGATGGTGAAACAGATATTACTTTTAGTGAGTCAGTTACAAAGCGATTTGAAGCGTATGGTTGGGCTGTAGACAAGGTGGATGGCCATGATCGAAGAGCCATTTCCAATGCCATTAAATCAGCCAAATTAAACCAAAAGCCCACATTGATTGCATGTCGGACAGTGATTGCACACTCTGCACCAACCAAAGCTGGTACTTCTCAGGCGCATGGTGCACCACTGGGTGAAGAAGAAATCGCAGAGACCAAAAGACGAATCGGCATGGACCCAAATGAAAGCTTTGTCGTTCCCCAGTCGGTTTTATCGTTTTTTCAGAGCGCAAATGACGAGCGGTCTCAGATTCGTCACGCATGGGCAACTCGTCTTTTGAGCAGTGGCAAGGAAGAGCAGTTCTCACAGTTCAATGACAAAATCAATGTTCAATCCATTGATTGGCCAACATTTGATCCAAGCCAAAAATTGGCAACTCGAGCAAGCAGTGGAACCGTTTTACAAGCAATTGCGGCTTCAGTACCGCAACTCATTGGTGGCTCTGCTGATCTTGCAGGTTCCAACAAAACCACCATCAAAAATTCATCCCATTTATCTGCGCTTGATATGAGTGGTCGAAATATCCACTTTGGTGTGCGTGAGCATGCCATGGCTGCAATAGCAAATGGACTGTCTCTACACGGTGGTGTTCGTCCGTATTGCGCCACTTTCCTTGTATTTCATGATTACATGCGTCCAAGTGTTCGTCTTGCAGCGATCATGCATCAGCCTGTTATTTTTGTATATACACATGACTCAGTCTATGTTGGTGAGGATGGGCCCACACACCAACCCATAGAACAGTTGATGTCAATGCGCCTTATCCCCAATCTACATGTGCTTCGACCATCTGATGCAAATGAAGTGAGCGAAGCGTGGAAATATGCATTGGCTAGACATGATGGTCCGACTGCTTTAGTCTTGACGCGCCAAGGCTTAAAAACCGTTGATCGAAATAATTCCAACTCAGCGGCAAATTTACATCGTGGTGCATATGTCGTGTATGATGTAGAAAACCCTGATGTTATTTTAATAGCTACAGGTTCCGAAGTGTCTTTGGCAATTGAAAGTGCATCGGCCTTGTCTGGAATAAACATTAAGGCGAGGGTAGTGAGTATGCCATGTTGGAAAGCTTTTGACTCACAAAGTCCGTCCTATAAAAGCCAAATTTTGCCAAATGACATTCCAAAAGTCTCAATAGAGGCCGGCGTCACCAGCGGATGGCACGCTTATGTTGGGTATAATGGTATTTGTATAGGTCTTGATCGTTTTGGTGCATCTGCACCAGGTCATATCGTAGCTGAGAAGCTTGGCCTTAGCGTTGAAAATGTAGTGGCAAAAGTTAAATCACACCTTGAATAACAAGCCACTACCTCCTTTTCAGTGAGGAATTTGTGGCCAAAGGTGATGATAAAAGGCGAAGCTCAAAAAGAAAGTCCACTTCTCGTAAGAAGTCGACTTCAGCCCGTGCGACCAGCCGTAAAGCATCATCAAAGCGAAGTTCCTCCCGCAAAAAATCGTCTTCTTCTCGTAGAGCATCTTCTCGCAGGAATGTAAAACGCAAATTATCTCCTGCGTCTAAATTATTTCTTGAGCTGTGCTCTGGTCTGTTGGTTGGTGTCGGTTTGGGATTATGGGCTGTCAGTTGGGTGGTTTATCGCCATGCAGAAGCCGAAGTTCTTGATTGGTTAAAACCAGAGACAAGGACAGAACATGTCATTGGCCGTGTGTATTCAGCACCAATGATTTTGTGGGCTGGTCTTAGGGCCAATGTTGAAGACATTGCTTTGGATTTACAATACGCAGGCTACGCTCGTGTTGACGAAATTACCAACCCTGGCGATATGGAAGTAGGGGCTCGTCGCATCAGACTTAAGCGAATGTCAGACCAGTCAATATTTGAAATCCATTTTGAAGATGTGAAGCTCCATTCTATCCGAAATGGGAAAGGGGTCATTCTACAGAAACGGCTAGTGCTTGAAGCTGTTGAGTTGGCAGAACTTAGAGACGATCAAAACCGTTCTCAACGGAAAATACAACTTGCTGATCTCCCCAAACACATTCCTGAAGCCATTCTTGCCATGGAAGATTCTCGTTTCTATGAACATGAAGGCATAGACCCCATTGGAATTACCCGTGCTGTAGTGGTAAATGTGGCATTTGGTGGCAAGTCTCAGGGTGCATCAACCATTACTCAACAGCTCGTAAAGAACTTGATTTTGTCAAACTCAGAGAAAACTTATCAACGCAAGGCTCGTGAGGCGGTTCGTTCCATTGCATTGGAGCAACACCTTGATAAGCCAGAGCTCCTTGAAACATACCTCAATGAGGTTTATCTTGGTCAAGCTTATGGTGCCGCCATTGTTGGTGTAGATCAAGCCGCTCGCGTCTATTTTGGTAAACCCGCTGAACGGCTTTCCGTTGGTGAGGCTGCCATGATTGGGGGCATCATCTCGGCCCCTAACGGCTACACGCCACTCCGACACCCTGAAGCAGCCAAGCAAAGGCGAGATGTCACTCTAATGCGGATGAGAGATTTGGGTTGGATTTCTGAAGTAGTATACGACCAAGAGATTGATAAACCCTTGACAACTCATGTGACACCATTGTCTCGTCGTGCCCCTTATTTTGTTGATGCTGCCCTTGACGCAGCAGAGTCTGAACTTGGCGAGGGCAGCATTTCTCGTTCTGGGCTTGAAGTTCATACTACTTTGCAACCCGCTCTTCAGAGAATTGCTGAATGGTCTGTTGAATATAGTGTCGAACGGTTGGTCAAGTTTTATCCTGAAGCCAAAGGGGCAAACATTGGGATGGTGGCTATTAACCGTAAAGACGGTGCTGTGGTTGCAATGGTTGGTGGTCGGGATTACGGCAAATCACAGTTCAATCGCGCTTTGTATGCCAAACGACAAGTGGGCTCAATTGTAAAACCACTCAGCTATGCGTTCGCATTTAATGACAATCCAGATTGGCATCCGGGTTGCTGGATAAAAGATGAACAGTTGAGCGTCGAGCTTGATGCTTCAACTTGGACACCAAAAAACTACGATGGTCGTTATCTTGGTGTGGTTCGTGCTCGTCAAGCATTGGCTTCTTCTCGAAATATTCCCTCTG
>JAYYJC010000521.1:0-2200 GCA_036146655.1 Myxococcota bacterium
TACACAGTCCCAATGAGTACTGTAAATGTAAAGGCTGCAAACAATAAGTTGTTCAGCAAAAACATGGTGTCACGGGACACAATACCCGCTGGCTTTTTCTCCGTTTGACTGGGCGGGCTGAGCCCATCAATACGCATTGCAAGTAAGTGCAGAGATCCGACGCTACAAAACCCAAGAAAGGCGAGAAATACTGGCCCAATCGGGGTCTGAGTAAAAGAGTGAACGGAGTTAAAAACCCCAGAACGGGTCATGAAAGTACCCAACAGTGTCAATAAAAAGGTGGATAATACGAGTACAATCGCCCACCCTTTGAGTTGGTCTTTCCGCTCCATCATGATGGTGGAGTGGATAAATGCCGTTGCGGTTAACCACGGTAGAAATGACGCATTCTCGACAGGGTCCCAAGCCCAGTAACCGCCCCATCCAAGTACCTCATAGCTCCACCAGCCGCCCAGTAAAATACCGACCGTAAGGAAACCCCACGGAACAAGAACCCAACGGCGAAGAGCTGCAGACCAGGCTGCGCCAATTTTACCTGCTAGAAGTGCAGCACACCCCATTCCAAAGGGAACGGCCATTCCTACATAGCCCAAGTAAAGTGCTGGTGGATGGATAACCATTAAAATATGGTTTTGGAGTAGTGGATTGGGACCAGGGCCCTCTGTTATTAGGGTTTCTGCAGGTGCAAATGGATTGGCAACGCCTGAGACGAGGAAGGCAAAAAAGACCCCAACCCCATGTGTGATGCCCAGCGCCCACGGCGAGTGCTCAGGATATTTATTGGCCGTCATTCGTGCAAATAGAGCAGTGTACAAACTAAGGACGAAGCACCACAATAAAATGGACCCATCAAGAGACGACCAAAGAGATACAATGGTCACCCATAAAGGCGTTTGAGTAGAGCCAACTTCTGCCACATAGGACACGGAAAAGTCGTGCGTGATTAACGCATATTCCATGAGACCAATTCCAAGAGTAGAGGCACCAGCAAAGACATAAGCCATCCAACGCGACCACTTCCAAGCCCTATCGTTTCGTTTAAGCCCAGCCACAATTCCTGTTATCAAACCAATGACACAGGCGGAGAGGGCTATTAGAATCGCAGTTCGGCCAAGAAGTGAAATCATAGGTTTTCAACCGTTTTGTAAAGACTTGAAGGATCAGCACCGTCTTCGGGTGCTTTGTATTCGTTTGAGTGCTTTACCATGAGCTGGTCTGCTTTGAAGACACCAGCCTTGGTCATGGTACCTTCTACTACTACCCCAATTCCTTCTCGAAACATTTGAGGTGGCGCACCTTTTGCATGAACAACGATGGTATCAACCCCATTGCTGACAGAAAATGTGAGTTCATTGGCATCCGGATTTTCTTCAACACTACCAGGAACAACAACACCACCAAGTCGAATATCTGCCCCAAAAGCCTTTTCACCTGCTTCAATAACCTGTGAGGGATCCCAAAAGTAGACCAAGTTCTCTCCCAAGTTACCAAAGGAGACAAGCCCTAAAGCACTTGCAGCAATCAGCAATGCCATTGCCATAAATAGCCTTCTTTGCTTATCCGTCATTTTCCCCTCCACGGAGACGAAGTATGAGGCTAACGCCATAACAAAGCAAAACGCCCCAACTGATTCCGTACGCTGCCCAGACATAACTCCAGCCGCCTTCGATTACGCCATCCATTACGGCTCCTTACTCAATTCAAGTTGAGGTGCTGGTGCAGGAGGCAAAGACAACTTGCCTTCGGTCTGGCTCATTCGGTTTAAGGCAATTTTTGTTCTTGCAATTATCATTGCTATCATCAAAAAAAGCATTCCAAAAGCGGCTATTCGAAGTGGCAACACCATGGTTGAAGAGACTGTTTCAGGCGACGAAAAATTTTGATGAAGACTGCGCCAAAATTTGACTGAAAAGTAAACGATGGGAACATTCACAAAGGCCACAATTGAGCCAACAGCTGTCAAAGCCGCACGGCGCTCGGGGTCATCTGGAGACATGACACGCCGCAACAATAATACACCCAAAAATGAAAAGACCATGATGGCCGTTGTCGTCAATCTGGGATCCCAAGTCCACCATACACCCCATGTTGGTCTCGCCCAAATTGAACCTTGTATTGTCAATAATACATTGAGAAGAACACCAACTTCGAGAGTTGCTTCAAGCGAGGCATCCCATTTTTTTTGACCTGTCCATAGAGA
>JAYYJC010000522.1:0-14391 GCA_036146655.1 Myxococcota bacterium
GATGCTGTACCTGCGCTTTGCTTCGCCGAATGGTGTTCCAGCCGAGAGCACTTGTCACAAATGGTTGATCGTGGGTCGGCCCCATGCAGGATAAAAAGACACATGCGCCAGGTTGTAAGGCATCTTTTACTTGAGACAAAAAGGTCAAAGCGATCATATCGGGCATATAGTCAAGAAGATTTGGGATGACAATGAGTTCTTGGGGTTTTGAAAATAACAGATTGGGCTGACTAAAATCTTGCTTCCGTTGCTTGAGAAGAACACTTTGCGAATATCCATTCCAAGGCAAAATCGAATCAATCCCATCGCGAGAATCTACGATGACTTGAACTTCGGACTTTCGCTTTGCAAGGGGAACAAAAATACCTGCAAGAACACCGCCAGTTACATCATTGATAATCGTGACCTGTACGGTTTCGTCACTGTCTGGTAGGTTATTTAAGTGCGCTGATACACGCTCTCTTAAGATCTCAAAAGCGGAACGCATTGCTGCGAATGTAGGAAGCGAAAGAAGCCAATGGTTCATCATGAGATTGATGTTGCTGTCACCTAAAATGGGATCCAGCTTTGGAGCCATATGCCCCTGATAAACCTGAGACATAACAGCAAGCGTTTCAGAATATCCACCATCTTGGAGTGCTGAAAAGAAGAGTGTGTCCTGAAGGATGGGCATACACACTTGTTGCGCATAACGGCCACAAATAGCGCGCCGAAATGACGAATGGGTTTCTTCTAATACTTGATTGACTGCATCAATAGAGAGATGAAACTGCGCAGATAGAAGGTCATGACATTCACTCAACCGCTGTGCCAAATCCGTTTCTGATAAAGAGGCAAAATCGAGCTCAGCTTGGACGCTGTCGTCATATTGAAGTTGATATGCACGGCGCATAAGTCCATTTAGAGACTTACGAGCTTGTTCAGCTGCCTCAATCAAACCCACCAACCGCGCATAGATCCGACGCTCAATATGTTGCCGAAGTGGATCATGGTGATCCTGAAGATTAACTTTTGTCGGGCGATTTGACGAAACCAACCGATTCGCCGCAATCAAAGACAAGGTCTGGTAGAAAGAACGGCCTAGGCCATCATTTTCGGGCTTTAATAAATAGCTGCGCAGCACATTGGGTTCAAAAACCAAACACTCGGTTTCTTCACGAGCCACAACAGTAGCCGTGCGAGGTTTGTCCAATAAGAAGGAAATCTCGCCCAAAAATTCGCCCGATGAGATAATGATGTCACTCGCAAGTGGATCTTTATTTTTTTGAAGTACTGCTGCGGTTCCTCGTTGTATATAGAAGAGACTGTTGGTGACTTCGGAATGATGCAATAGATATTCCCCAGCGGAATAAATCCGGTGTTGGGCACAAGATGCAAGGCGGTGGATATCGGTGGCAGATAGTTGGGTACTAGACATATTGACATCTGAGCGAAAATGAATATAAAGAGGTCCTTTACAGGATAACAAAAAAGACGCCAAACAGCATACCGCTGTTGATATCTGGAGCAATGATGGAAGAGACATTTAAGACCTACATAGAAGAACTTAAAGGCGCCAGCATTAGCCGCCAAGATGAAATCTGCGAAGCCCTCCTTTCCATCGGCAAGGAAAATCCATCTGAAGCGGCTGATTTGTTAAGAGGCCTGACAAAGTTTGAGCACCTCAACATACAATGGCTCGTTGAAGAAGTGATTGAACAATTGGCTCCAACAGAAGATGAGCCTGAGGAAGTGGATGACCCAACCACTCGGCCACTTAGAAGTTCTGAACTTGAGTTGGTTTACGATGACCCCCGTGGCGTTCGACTCTATCGCTCGACAGTAGATACACGCTGGGTGCTCTATCAAGTGGACCCTCGTTCTGGTATGCCTATGCAACAAGAACTTCAATCCGAAGAGGCTGAACATGTCAAAAGACAGCTTTACGGCTCACCATATTGGCTTATTCCAATGGAACAGCCACAGGCAACCGCAGCACCTGAAGATGCAGATCTAGAAATGATTTACAGCGACCCCAACGGCATCCGAATATATGAAACCAAATCAACCGGAGAATGGGTCTTGGTTCGCCCTGACCCAATGACGGGATCCCCAACACCGCAAAAACTTACGGATGTGATGCGACAAAGCATTAAACTGCAGTTGGGTGACTCTCCTTACTGGACGAATGCGGATGCTTCCAAACAAAACGAAAGCTAGTACCCAATAAGGTTATACCCGCTTCCAAAAGTCTGTATTGTCATCACTGAGTTCGGCAACTTCTACGCGCTGAGTGGTCGAGGTAATCAGTTCCGCATCTGAATTGCTCAGCAATGAGATGGATTGCGTTGTACTGACGCTTAGCTCTGGCGGAATTTTCTGGCGATGCGGCCTCTTCCCAAGTTGAGGGCGCATCTTTTCAGGTACAGTGTTGCCCAGACTTCGAAGGTGCTGAAACACATCCGCTTCAAGCACAGAAAGGCGTTTTGCAGAGAATCCCAATCGATGTGCAAAGGTGCTGATTTGCCTTGACTTCACAATGCTGTATTGTCCTTCGACGAGTGCAATACAAATACAGGCCCTCAGAAATATTTCGGCTACAGGCCAGAGGTCTTCAAATGGTGCAGCCGTGTGTCCAGATTCAGGCAAGAGATTTTTCACGAAGGCTTGTTCTTGGCTGGTGAGCGGACCGCTAAGTTGCGCAATGCTGCGCAGGCCGTCCGCAAAACTGCGTGAAAGTGCGGGGCTCAGATTGGCGTCTTGAATTTGTTGGAACAGACTCATAAATTCATTCTAACACTAAAAACCCATTTCTTCGGGTCTCCGATAACGCCATAAACGCTGAAGACTTCGTATGGCGATGGGTTTAGTATACCACCGATAACGAAAACGTGGCCAAGCCATGGCAGATAAAATTCTTTTTTGCCAAGGTCTCAAGTTTTGATCGCTGTTTGAAGGCCACTTGGCGTGCAACACAGCTTCAAAATCATAGATGTGCCGTACAATTTTTTTATCAATCCAAGGCGTTGTTGCATGACGCCGATCTTCATAATTTTCCCAAGACGATGACAGCCATTCATCCAAACTGTTTGGAAACTGGAACCCCTGCGAAACGGCTTCGTCATACATACCTGGTAGAGGAACAGGCGTGTACAAATACAAAATGATTTCGCAGGCGGGATTGTCTGACTTTAATTGGCGAACCAAATCGATTGTTCTAGAAACATCTCTGTATGGATCGACAGAACCACCCAATACAAATGAAAACTCAGGAATGACGCCAAAACGCTTCATCCGGTTGTTAAGTGCCAGTGTATCAGAAACCCTGAGACCACCTTTATCCATGGCGTCAAGTGTGTCATCATCCCCGCTTTCTGCACCCAAAAAGACCATTTTAAGTCCACTTTTGGCAAGGGTGTTCCAAGAGTCATCACTGTAGCCGAGTAAAGTATCGATCCGTCCTTCTCCCCACCAACGAATATCAAAGTCGATCATCCCACGAGCAATTTCGACACTTCGCTTTTCCGCCGCAAAAAAATTATTGTCGTGGAATTCTATGGCATCCGCACCATATTGATTGACCAAAACCTCAATGCTCTCAAGAACAGCATCAGATTTATCAGCGAGCCAGCGGCCATTGGCCATATTCGTAACTGCACAAAAGTTGCACACATAAGGACACCCCTGAGAACTGTGATGATTGTATGTGCGGTGTCCTAAGAAGGTTTTTGCGGCATACAGTGACATGTCAAGCCTCTCGTAAGGCGCTAAACCAAAACGATCCGAGCGAACCATCGGTCCGAGAGGCTGACGACACAACTGACCATTTGTGTCTTGGTAGCACAGACCTGAAACAGAGGTCAGTGGCTTGTCTTCCTTTACCGCTTCAACGAGCTCTAACAGCGCCTGTTCACCTTGCCCTGAAATGACATAGTCAACACAAGGGTCTTCACATACTGTTTTTGTATACACCGATGCAAAATAACCTCCCCACACGATTTTCACCTGCGGCCAAATCGACTTCAGTCGACGGCACCATGGGACCGCCCAACGCAATTGCGGTCCAGGCATCACTGTCACCAAAACCCAAGTATCTTCTGGCGACTGTGCGATAAACCGTTCTGCCTTTTCTTTTGCAAGGGCTTCAACATTGGCATCTGAAATGATCCAATCAATGTCCTTTGGGAGCACACGGGCAAGAAACAAAATAGACAATGGCAACCGACGATGAGTCCTCTGCGCTCTTGGATTCACAAAGACCACACGCATCGCTAATCTCCCTACTTATAAAGGGGTTTCTATTGACACCCTAGATGCCCATCAATGTGCATCTGGAGCCCAACTGATGAATATATGCTGATATAAATTCAAATATACAGTACACTCTTCATTATAAACACACAACGTTTTTACGGAAGTCAGACTTCTAATTTGCTATCTCTATTACAACAATTAATGTTGAGTATACCCTTCAGAAGAGAATAATATGTCGATTTGTCGTTCGATTGGTCTTTTGGCCCTCATTGCTACTGCCCCACTCCCATATCAGTACTCATGGCTCATATCTGCGGCCCACGCTGAGAACAATATGCCCAGTGCCACATTATTGGGTTCACAATCAATACTCGCTGACGGGTCACAAAGCTATACCTTTCATGTGCTGTTGCTATCGGCACAAGGTGAACCACTCGATGGTGCCAATGGTTCAGTTCGTCTAGATACTGGCTCAAAAGGGAGTCTAGTTGGTATTGGCAATGGCGTTTACAGCGTTTCAATCACACCGGATGCTGTGACTTCGCCCACCACTGCAAATGTCAACATCAGTGCCAAAACCAGTTCAAGACAGAAAATCTTGGGCACTACAAAAATAAAGTTGCTTCCCCCATCAGTCAGACTGGTTGAGTTTACCTCTGATCCTGCTGAACTGTTGCTTGGCGCAGACGAAAATGCCACCATTCAGTTTAAGTTTGAAGGTGGATTTGCTGAAGATTCACAACTCAGCGTGCAAAGTTCTGAAGGCACAATTAGCAATGTGACCTACCTTGGAGACAACAAGTTTTCAGCACTGTATACGCCCCCTGCCAAAAAACTCTTTCCCCATGTCAGCGTGATCACAGTCGTTGACCAAAATAATCCTGACGAAACTTATTCGGCATATGCATTCAAACAAATTGGACAAACAAAGTTTCCAGTTCGCACCGCTCCTAATGCAAAAGTCGCCCTTGAGGTTGGTGGACGAAGTTTTGGTCCTGTACAGGCAGACGCCAGTGGTCAAGCAAGGATACCCATCCGAGTTCCTCCAGGTGAAACCATTGCCAAGCAAACCTCAATACTTGGCAGTGATCGCACCGAAGACAGCATAGATCTTCAGGTACCCTCAACCAATCGAATTGCATTTTTTGCCCCACCTGAAAGCATACCAGCAGAAGCAGGCCTGCAGGTCCCCATTCGTATATTTGCCATCAATGCCAAAGGCAATCCAGATCCAACCTCTGCCATTGAATTCAGTGCGTCGGTTGGGACAATATCAACAGCTCGGCATGAAGGCAAAGGCATCTTCAGTGCAATGTATCAACCTCCTGCCGGAAACAATTCCTCTTCTGTCACCATCACGGCGAGCATGAAAGGGACCGATAGTAAAAAGACACTAAACTTGAAACTTATTCCACAGCTTCCGGGATCACTTGACCTAAGTTTCAAGCAAAATAAGCTTGCGAAAGACAGTGTGAGTTTTTCCGTGTTTTCGAAACTAAAAGATGAACGAGGAAACGGATTGGCAGGCAGTTCCTTTGGCTTTATCTCATATGGTGCCAGAATCAATACAACCAAAGACCTTGGTAGCGGTGATTATGAAAGCACCTTCACGACCAATACGGATGGTTCGGTAGAAATTACAGCTGTCCCAAATGTCAGTGGAAGCCAAAATCCGATCACCAACATTGTTGCCATTCCCTCACGGAAACAAGTTCAAAATGATGGCCTTTCGAGCGTTGCGGTCACAATAATCGCATTGGATCGTTTTGGTCATCCAGTCGCTGATGTGCCCATAAACTTAAATCTTCTTTCAGGTGATGGTTCTCTGCCGAACAGCACCAAAACAGACCAATATGGATTTGCTCAAGTCAGCTACACCGCTGGAAAGTCCATCAATGTTGCCAACATCGAAATCCAGTCCGAACGACGAAGCGCCAACATACAAATCCCACAGGTTCCGGCAGGCAGCAGCCTAGACATTGGACCCGTATTTTCTGGTTCAGCTGAGTCGGTAGCACAGCAAAAAAGATGGAGTAAACTTGTCAAAACCATTCGTATCGAACGCGAAGGAATGGAGGGCAGTACCATCTCTGCACAGGTTGAGCAGTTGGGTGAAGTGAGTAAGATTCAAGTCAGCACAGAACCATCCATGGCAGCTCCAGGTGGCAGCGTTGCCATCAATATTCGAATAACTGACTCCAGCGGCAATGGTATTCCGAACCAAAGCCTTGAGCCAATTGCCTCTCAAGGGGAATTGACCGCCATCCAAGATCTGGGAGGAGGACGATACTCAACGAAGCTTTTGATACCGGACAACATTTCAGGTGAGATTAAACTTTCTATTTCAGAATCATCTGGCAAAGTATCTGCATTCTATAAAATTCCAGTTGTGGCCGGCATGGTGACAACACCATCAGAAGAACCTGAGGTGGAAGAACCCCCCAAAGAGAAAGGGCCTACATTCTCAGAACGGCTCGCTGAGCGTAGGGCAAACAAAACTCCCAAACCAAGAAAATCTGCTTCGGATGCACCACTGGTCAGGGCAAGTGCAGCCTACGCCGGCGGATTTTATGGCTATCAGCAGGTTCCTACTTCGAAAGATGGCCCATTGTATGGAAACAGCATTACCTTCAACAACCAAACTGAGGGCTCCTCCTCGGCCAGAACGGCTGGTTTTGATTTGAGGGCCAGAGGCTTTATTCCAACCATAAAGTATCTCGGATTTGAAGGAAAATATCATGGTGACTTCTACCAAGTCAATCTCTCAGAATTCAACGATCCAGTACCGGACATCATTAACGAGTTGGATCTCATCGCCATTGGACGCTACCCATTTGCTGCAGGCAGCACCCAACTTCATGTGGGTGGCCGGCTGGGTTTCAGTGTAGATGATTTTACGGTCTACCGACAAACCCTTGTTGAAGCCGATGATGCTGAACTCAGCTACGAACCTCTCAACATACCGTCTGCGATTGTCGGATTAGAAGGTGCCATTGAATCAGAACTTGGACTATTTGCAGATGCCTATTTCGACATCGGTTTGAGGGGTTCTGTTTACCGAACCCAACTTGGAGCAAATGTTGGATACAGTTTACCAGCCAGTCTCTTTGGTACAGCTGGGTTTAGAACCAGCACGAGAGAGATTGAAATTGAAACTGATTCAGGTAAAGTAGGTGAAATTCGTGATGTAAACACCACCCTACTCTTTGGTATCGGCTACGAGTTCAACTAGTTTATTGGTCCATATTACCTGACGGTTTATATGTCCGTCCTTTCCATCTGACGGTGCCCCTCGCGGTTCGAACAGCGGAATGAAGCAGTATTCCAATCAGCAGTGTATTCGCCAGCGCATGAGACAAGCCATAAACGATGGGCTGCTTTCGGCGGATGTCCATCAGAAGGCGTAAGCCCTGACAACTCAGCGTCATTGTGGTTCCCCACAGCAACATTTCAATTGAGACACAGTCGAACAGACCTAAAATCAAAAGCAACTGTCCCATTACGCTGAAGACAAATGTAAAAAAGATAGCCATGATGAGATTGCCCCATGAATAGCGCAAGCCGGCAAAGAGATTCTTAGTCCATCCCTCCCAAATCTCGGCCAGTGAGGTGTACATGCGGCATGCAAACAATTCATGCAGATACAGACAATGATACTTGAAATCAGCCGCCACAAGCGCTCGCGCAATACCGACATCGTCAAGAATATTTTTGCGCACACATGCGTGTCGGCCAATGGCATCGTAAGCGTCTCTCGAAATAAATATGAACTGACCATTGGCAAGATTTTTATCTTTGAGGTCTGGATTATTGACTTGAGAAAGGGAGTTGCCCGCCAAAATTAGCCCACCCACAGCAGGTTGAAGAACTCGCTCCCAGAAGGTTTGTACCGTCAGGTCGCCTACACCCGAAAGCATATCGAGTTTTTGTGCCTCAACATAGGCTAGTGCTCGGGAGATCGCTTCAGGAGCAAGCTGAACATCTGCATCGATGAATGCCAACCATTTTCCTTTGGCATGAGCCTGCGCGCGCTCAAGAGCCCATGGCTTTCCAAACCACCCTTCAGGAAGTGAACTTCCATCGCCTGTCAACGCAACCACTCTATTGTCCTGCTTTGCGTGTCTGGAGACGATAACAGGGGTTTTGTCCGTTGAAGCATCATCAAGCACTATGATTTCAATATTAGGGTGATCTTGCAATTCTGCTGTGCTCAAACAAGAGTCAATTGAGCCTTCTTCATTTCGTGCAGGTACAATAATGCTCACCAATGTGTCTTTAGAACCCAAAGGCGAGTCTTTTCCGAGTACCCACTTCTTAGAGTTCCAAGCCCTCAAGCCTTTAAATATTGCAATGCTCCACCCAAGTGTCACGAGTGCACCGATAATACGAACCGTCCAGATCATTGGGACTATATAACAGATTTTAAACCCTTGATGCATAAGCACTTCTTTTGGCGTAATTCCAAACATCAGTGACCAAGACCATTCTCAGACAGTGAATATCCGTTATATTGTGCAAGTGTGATTTTATAGGAGTTTCCAAATGACCAATGTTCAAGTCTTTCTCAAAACCGCCTTATTCTCATTTGCAGATGTTCCCAATGTGGCGGACCCGGTCCCATCAAGTGTATTGATGGTTGAAGGACAGATCGTTGAAAATCGCTCAGGCGGAGTTGTTATCGACGTCAAGCGGTACTTCGATGGGCGCCGCCGTGAACGAAATGGTCAAACACAACGACTCTTCATTCCAATGGGTAAAATCGATCACATTCGTGAGCCAAGCCAGTAAAGCAGACTGACTAGGGCAAACAAGACTCCCCATGACAAGCTGACACTCAGCAGTGACGATAATACGACCACAACGGCCAATCCAGCCAGTGTGAACGACATCCATCTGTATTCTTGTATAAAGAGATACAGAGTACAAATGATTGGTGACAGCATACTGATGGTCAATCTTAACAAACGCTGTTGGAGTTCGAAAAGCCCATCTGAAGATTGTAGGCAGTCGATAAGAGGCAGCCACCTATACTCAAATCTAGGGCTTACCAAAGGACGATAGTGTGGTTCTTGATCAATGGCCAAACGCAAGCCATCATTAAGCCGAATGACCGCCTCTTCATGCCAGACCCAATCAAAGGCCTCACTTGAAAGTCCAAGTATGGTATTCCAGCCCCACATGGACATAGAAAAAGGGATTACCCCAAGCGTAAGACCAGCTATTGCCGAAGCCAGCATTACACCTTTCGGTGACCAGCCCACACATTGTAAGGCAAGCCACTCGCCCCTGCGGTGCAACAAAGCTGTTCGAAGCGCCACACCCACCCCAACAGCAATTGGCCAAAGATAGATATGAAAAATGGCGACATGCAGCTTTAACTGACTGGTTTGACCATCAAAAAAAGAAATAATTGCAATAAAAAACAGCAAGCAGAGACAACTGCCAAGCCCCCAAATAAAGAACTGACCAACGAGATAGCGCATTCAATACCTACGCCAATATGCATAGGCGCAAATAAATACCATGGTTTGTACAATTAAAGGACCAACCGCGCTGCCCATTGGGCCTAATGTCATTATTTGATGATCAAAAAAACGCATGGGCAACCACCACCATCCAATGGCAAATCCAATATTCAGTCCAAGTGGAAAACCATTGATGCCAAGAATAAGAACAGCAAGACTTAGAAACCACAATCCAATGACTTGAGTGGTTCTTTTTATTAAGGCACGCTGCAAATCAAATGAAGAGGAGCGTTCGGCAATGAGTTCGTTCAACCGACCACTGTCAATCATGTGTACAGTCCACCGAAGGCCATGTGAAAGTCGGTTCACCGTTGTCTTTGAAAAGGTCATTGACCACTGAGCGTTTGGCTCCAACGGAAAAAGTTCACCCGTCATCAATTCCAACGAGCCACTGTTTCCGATCCGTGCGGTTTGCGATAGTGCAGCCATCTGATCATTTGCCACAAATACATGTTGATAGCTGGTTCCATCAGTGCCTTGAGCCCCAATGTAAAGATTACCCCACCGCTCAATTGTGCCTACAGAGACTTGGTCCCCAAGGTTTTGAAGTGCGATGGCATGCAAACGCTGACCAGCGTTTGGTGAAATCCAATGCATACTCAAAGCAATCATGAGCAGAATGGGGCAAATCATTGGTTGTACAACCCATAACAAATGGGTTTTGGGAATGGCATTGAGCTCAAAAAACATGGGTGTTCGACGCGTCTTCCACTTCATCGACACCCATGCGACGGCCCATATCAATGACAGCCCCATCACCAGCGGCAAATGAAACAAAAGACTATTGCCAATTAAAGTCAGACCAACGGACACCGTTTTGGGCCATATTCCTTTGATGAGAAATTGGCACAATGTGAGTAGAACGGACATCAAACACAAGTACAGTGCACCTGCAAAAAGCGAGCGAATATATTGAGGAAATGACTTGAGGCATGCGTGAAGAAGCACAGTGGGCATGTCGACCCTTGACAAAAGAACAAATGGGAGTATAATAGGGCCTTAATTTTAACCCATAAAGTCAAAGGATAAAGCATGACTACTGCAGAAAGCAACACTGAAACAATTGAATCCTTTGATGTGGGTGAAATTGCCGTTTTTCCTGGGGCAGGTGTCGGTAAAATTGAGAAAATCGAAAATCAAGAACACAATGGCATGCCATATCAAGTCTATGTGCTCAAATTCTTTTCATCTGACAATGAAATTGACGTACCAGTGATTTCGGCTGTTGAAAATGGATTGCGACCGGTGATGCCTCCAGAGAAAATCGATGAACTGCTTGAAGTCCTCAGTGACAGAGATTTCGAGATCAATAAACAAACTTGGAACCGGCGCTACAGAGAGTACACCCAGAAACTTGCAACTGGTGATGTCATCGAAATCTGCATGGTCTTTAGAGACCTTGCCCTTATCAAAGTTCGTAAATCATTGTCATTTGGTGAACGAAAGATGTATGAACAGGCACATGGCCTTTTGGTTGAGGAAATGGCCCATGTTCGACTAAAGCAATATGTTGAAGGCGTTCGTTCTGGCACAACTGAGATCGTGAGCAACCGACGTATCCGTAAAGAAAATGAAGAGGCTTTACAAAAACATTTCGATGCGCATTTAGAGGTCCTTCGACAGGAAGCAATTGAACAGATTTCTGAGCGGTTTCGTCAAGACGAAGAGGAAGAGGCCAAAAGACGAGCTGCTGAAGAAGAACTCAAGAAGAAAAATCGCAAGAAGCGGAAGGGTGCCGCAGAGACTGAAGAAACCGAAGCCAAGCCTGAAGCGTCTGAGGAAACCACCGAAGAGTAACGGAGGCATGAACCTAAATGAACAATGGCCGCATGATGCGGCCATTGTTTTATCATTATAGGGTTGCCGACTAATCTGTAACCACAGCATTGCAAGCCACGACATTGTCCGACTTGTCACCGCAGGTTTTGGTAATGTCAAAGGAGACCACATGTGGATTCAGCATGTCTGATTTTGTGCTAAATGTGTGCTCATGGTGCCAACGAAGCTCTTTGCCTCCACGAACATCAACAGTTTCAGGAGTTAAGCCAGATTCTTTAAGCTGATAATTGACCCAAACATCGTAACTGTATGAGCAGCCTTCTTGAGCCATTCGCATATCACCATAAAGCATCCAAAAGTGTATGGGATCACCAGTGGGGCGTGTCTTTTTATTTTGATAAGTCATTGTCACGCTTCCAGGATCCGCAGGAAAATCTGCGCTGTCTGTATCAAAGATATATGGGGCAGTACATGCCTTAAACAGTAAGCCTTTGCCTTCGTTTTGATCATATGCATTGATACCGGCAGGGTTTGAATCTTCGATTTTGACTCCGTTGTAGACCGTTACATAGTTGTCAGTGATCATCAGACGACATTTGTCATTATCAACAGCGGTGTAAAGAACGCCTTGGATTTTATTCAATAAGCTGTTGAAACGTGCCCTGAGTTGGTCCCACTCCCCTTTGGCCTTGTATTGCGCAATGGCTTCTTTGGTTTTCTTTGCTGTGGCTTCGATTTCTTCTTTCGTCCATGTCGAGTTTATGCGCTGCATTGGCTTCAGTGCACAGCGTTCTCCACCTGCCATGACGGCCATGCAGAAATCATCTATGCTTGCGTCCTGCTTACAAACCAATTGCTGATCACTTGAACCACCTGCTTCACTTAGTTCACACTTATAATCATAGACATCAGACAAAGAACTGACGGTATACTTGGCTCCAAGTTTTCCATCCGAATTATCAAATCGAACTCGGGTTTTGTATTGAGGCTTTTCACCTTGATCTCCAGGGAGAGCTTCGGCATAAACCCATTCTGTCCCAGCGAGGTTAGAAAGATTAATGTCGCAAGTAGATTCTTCCTGAGTTTCTGTCGTATCCGCAAGTTTGAGGTTACATGCCATCAACTGGAGACAGCTGAGTCCAATTAAAGTTCGTGTTAACATGATTTCGCTCCTTCGGGAGATATGGATACAACAGTGTATCAAGTTCCACTTAATTCCACAGCAAGACCATGCAAATAGAAAGTCAAGCCCTTACCCTTATCCTGGCATCAAACAATTCTCATAAGGTGAGAGAGATCCGTTCCATACTTAAGGACACCAATATTATCGTAAGACCACTTTCTGAGTTTCCCCATATACCTGACCCCCCTGAAACAGGCCATACTTTCCGAGCAAATGCGCTTCAGAAAGCGCATTATGTATTTAAACGCACAGGTTTACCCACCATAGCAGACGACTCAGGCCTCTCTGTGGATGCTTTAAATGGTGCGCCAGGCGTATACTCAAAGCGATACACCCCTGAGGCCACAGCAATTGCAAACAACAAGAAACTGCTACATGCCATGGACGGTCAAAAAAACAGAACCGCTCGTTTTACATGTGCCATAGCCATTGTATGTGATGCTGGTGAACAGGTACTTATGGGACACTGCGAAGGCCAAATTGCCACAATATGTAGAGGTGAAGGCGGGTTTGGATACGATCCTTTGTTTGTGCCCAAAGCATACCCAAGTCGACATATGGCTGAACTGACCGACACAGAAAAAAACGCCATTTCTCATCGGGGAGAGTCGCTCAAGACTTTGAAGCAAGCCTTAATGTCACTTCGATTGCTCGACGCAAACTAGAAGAGATAGCTCAGGCGAAGCCGTCCAGTAAAAATATGACCAGGTGCCACATAGAGTTCTGCCGCAGACTGCAAATGTTCCGAAATTCGGTATTGCGTTCCGGCTGAAATTACCGAACCAGCATATGGATTTTCGTTGTTAATAACAATGCCGTCATCATCAATATAAAAGAATGTACTGACATCCGTAAATCCAAATGCAGCATAAGGAATCCATTTGTTCATCCGATAGCCCACCATGGCATCTAGACCAAAAGTAGAACCGACATAAAAGTCCAATGCTTCGGGATCTCCCTCGTTAAACGGGGTTGCAATTTCAGCAACTGTTTTCATCAAAGTGGCATGATACCTCATACCATATTGAATGCCTCCCCCTTCGTTTGGTGAGATTCCTACCCCTGCTTCTACACTCACAATGACATTCCGAGTGCCAGCAAATGTAATTGGCGGTACATAGCCAAATGATCCATATGGCACAACAGTCCCAATGGCAGTATCGCGCTTTGGCATCGAAAATGACACTCTTGGACGAGGTGCTGCAGGTGTTTTGTTTGTGTCTTCAGTCTTGGTGTAGTCTAGAACCAAACGCCGTGAACAGGGCAAGGGTGGAATAATGGCTACTTCCAGACCAGCCGTTCCAGTGCCACCGGCTTGAGGAATGGGCGCATGAAGCGGACTAAAAGTAGTAGCCAAAGAGAAAAAATTTAGCAGGAAGTCTTGCTGCCCCTGTTCGGAATAACCTTCTGGAGCAGGACCCGGTGCCCCGTCTCCATCTGTGTCTGCAAACTGTCGACATGCTTCATCAACATAAGCAAGAGAAAGCGAAGAGAATAAAATCATAAACATGGACACTTCTCCAATTGGGCAATTTGTATATGCATATGTGTGTACTATACCAAAATAAACATCATCGATGTGTTATAAATCCCACACCAAAGTAGAGTACTATGAACAGACCTCAATACAATAAAGCCACACGAGTGGCAGCAATAGCCAGAGCAAACTTT
>JAYYJC010000523.1:0-10000 GCA_036146655.1 Myxococcota bacterium
ATTGAAGAAAAATCACTTGCCACTGCTTCTATTGCTCAGGTCCACCGTGCCCGAATTATCGAGAGTGGTGAGGAAGTGGTGTTGAAGATTCAGCGGCCTCACATTGGTTCTAAGATTAGGGCAGATCTGAGTATTTTACGGTTTCTGATGGAGCGTACGCTTAATGAGTTTCCTGAGCTCGAACTCTTTGATCCTCGTGGCATCTTCCAAGAGTTTGAAAAGTCCATCACTGCAGAACTTGATTTCTTTCAAGAAGTGCGCAACCTTCAACGGTTTCGGAAGAACTTTTTTCACATGGATGGTGTGGTGTGGCCAAAACCATATGAAGAATTCAGTTCAGCTCGAATCATGTGCATGGGTTTTTTAAATGGTGTGAAAATACGAGAAGCCAGAGCAGCAGGTTTTGACATGGATGTGGTTGGACAGCGCTACATTCGCGTGGCCTATGCGATGCTTTTTGAACATGGTTTTTTTCACGGCGACTTGCATCCTGGTAATGTCCTAGTTTTGGAAGACAACATCATTGGAATCATCGATTGTGGCATGGTTGGTCGGTTGACTGATGAAATGAAAGATTATTTGGCCAGTTTAATTTATGCATTGCATCGAGGAGACAGCCGTACAGTGGCGCGGCTGTTTTTTGACATTTCCATAAAAGAAAAGCGGGTAGACTACTTGGCTTTTGAAAGAGATGCCATTGAAACAGCAGAACAGCATTGGTCTGGCGGTTCTTTTGAGGAAATGGACATCGGTGCATTTTTAATGGATCTGACCAGAGGTGCATTAAAGTACCGTGTGCATGCGCCACCTGCATTCACTATGTTTTTTAAGGGTGTCATGACCACCGAAGGCTTAGCCAAATCTTTGTTGCCAGAAGTCGACCCTTTGGGGGCTGCTCAGCCCTATGTTGAACGCCTCATCAAAGAGCGTTGGCAACCTGAGCGTTGGAGTGACTTGGGCGTTCAAAATATTGCTGCATATGCGGGCATTGCGAGACGGCTTCCGATCAGCATTACTCAACTGTTGGACGATCTTGATGCACAGCGTTTTCGTATTCAGGTCGAACAACATCAAAGCTCAGAAGTATTTGAGATGCGTCGCCGCCATGACAATACAAAGATATTATTGGTCTTTGCGACCGCTTGGGGGTTCGCTGCCATCGGTTCACTTTACTTTGAACAAGCCTCTGTGATGGGCTTCCCCATTCTGGCTGCAATTATGGCAATCACATCCTTATTTTTTCAAGCTTGGGTACTCTTTCGGGTGTGGCGGTCGTCATGATCAAGTACCTCGGTTCCAAAAAAACACTTCTTCCGCAGATATGCCGTGCAGTGTCACACCTTCCTGAAGTCCAATCCATTGCTGATGTTTTTAGTGGGACTTCACGAGTCGGGCATGTTCTCAAAAAAAATGGATTCCAGATTTTTTCAAACGATTTAAATCAATATGCAACAGCCCTTGCCCGTTGCTATGTAGAGGCGGATACTGAAGATTGTTTTGAACAGGCCAAAAGGTTGGTGAATGAACTAAATCAACTCGAAGGCGAAGCCGGCTACTTTACAGAAACTTTTTGCGTCCAGAGCCGTTTTTTTAAGCCCAAAAATTGTGCACGGGTTGATTCCAATAGCAACAAAAACAAAGCGCTAAAAATTGATTAAGTGTTGGTGAGTGTCATGCTGGTTTCATTGATGGAGGCTGCTGACCGAGTGGACTCCACAGTTGGATTACAGATGGCCTATCTCAAGAAATGGGCGCCACGAGCCCACAACGATTTGGAATTGAGAGTCCCTGAGATTTTACCTCGTTCCCCTTATGGCAAGGGACGGGCATTCAATCAAGATGCGATCGATTTTGTCTCACAAATCACTGTTGATTTGGCTTACCTTGATCCCCCATACAATCAACACAAATACATGGCCAATTATCACATCTGGGAGACTCTCATTCGTTGGGACGAACCCGAATATTACGGTGTGGCATGTAAACGTAAGGATGTTCGAGAACGAAAATCCCCTTACAACTCAAAGCGGAAGGCACTCGCTGCCATGACAGAATTGATCACTGCGGTCCAATCGCGATATCTTCTGGTCTCATTCAGTGATGAAGGCTACATCACACGCACTGAGATGGAAGCCATTTTGTCAGAAAGAGGAGAAGTCATCGTTCTCGAAAATGAATATCCACGGCACATTGGCGCTCGGATAGGGATACACAATCAAGATGGTCATAAAGTTGGCAGCGTTTCCCATGTCAAAAATATTGAGTATCTGTATATCGTTGTTCCACCAGCTGATTTTTTAAGAGTATATAACTCCATTGCAACGGGCTAGTTTTTGGTCGGTTCCGCAAAATAAGCGCCAATGAGTAGCCCTTCAAGTCCCGCTTGCTTCCAAGCTTTTACGCCTTCATCCGCCGTACATACAATGGGTTCTTCGTGCATGTTGAAGGATGTATTGATGAGTACTGGGGTTCCCGTCAGTTCGCCTACCATCCCAAGGAGTGTGTGAACTTCTGGGTTGTCTTCTCGCCGTAGAACCTGAGGTCTCGCCGTTCCATCGACATGCACAGCTGCAGGACAGTTTTTTTGAAATTCAGGGGTGACATTAAAGCAGACCGTCATAAATCGAGCGGCTTCATTGGCCTTTTCAAGCCCGATAAAGTACCTTGTCGCATCTTCTTCACGGACGATTGGTGCAAAAGGCATAAACTCGGTTCTTTGTAGACGGGCATTTAATCGATTGTTGATCTCGGGATCATTGGGTGTGGCAAATATCGTCCGATTTCCCAATGCCCTTGGTCCCCACTCCATTCGACCTTTACATCGGGCAATCACACCACCCTCTGCGAGACACTGTGCAGCTCTGAGCAGGCTGTCTTGTTTATTGCGTTCGACCTTGATTCTTTTTAAGGCTCGAAAAGCATCATTTTCTGGATAACTTGGGCCGAGGTAAGCGGTATTCATCTGTTTCGGAGCTGATTTTTGAAATCCGAGGGCCCCGCCTGCAGCGAGACCACCGTCACCCATATGGGGCAAAACCCAGAGGCTCTCCAGTTCAGATAGCTCTGCAATACGCTGATTGAGTTTGACATTGGCAAACACCCCACCTGCGACTGCCAAGTGCGTACTTTGGGTGCGTTTAAGCCAATAACGCACATAGTCAAGGGTAACCTCTTCTAGAATGGCCTGTGCTGCTGATGCGATCTCTTCCTTTGAATATGAAGTCAGTGTGTTCCAAAATCGATCGTTGGCTTTGGCAGGTGTGAAAATCGGCATTCTTTTAAAACGCCCATTCTCGTATTTGAGTTGGCTTCTAAATTGAGCCATCAGTTCGTCAGGTGGTGTGGCATAGGCTGCCAAGCCAGTGATTTTCCCTTCATGCCTGAGGGGCTTGAAACCGATGATTTCGGTAATTCGTGAATAAAAGAGGTTGATGGCAGCTAAGCCTGATTGTGACCAAAGGGGGGTCAGTTGGCCATTGTCTCCGAGCCATGCAGTCGCACTCCGGCCATCTCCCATCGCATCTAGAGTCAGAACCAAAATACGATCTCTCGCTTGCGTACGGTATGCGGCTTCAGCGTGGGCCTGATGGTGATCCATCAAGTGGAGCTGAGCATTCTCAAATGGACGAGCACGAAGTTTTCGGTTGAGAATCCTGTGACACAGACTGTATTCAATGGCATGGGCGCCTAGCTTTTGCAGCAGACTTTGGTAAACCATATATCCGTGGAGGGCTGATGAAAATTGCCCCGTTGATTTTGCGGTTTGATGCTGCTGGGGCAACAATCTCAGCAAGGCCGAGGGTGTAAATGCCGTACCCACAACGATGTGATCAACTTGTCTGGCAGAGACATTTGCTTCACTAAGCACAGCGTCTATGGCTCCCCATGGAAATGCTGATGACCCTTTTATCCGATCAATTCTCTCTTGATTAATGGCTGCGACCAACTGACCGTCAACAACTAGTGCTGCGCCGCTGTCATGGTTGTCCGCAATGCCAAGAGTAATCACTGTAATTGTCCTCTCATTGCGTTATCGGAATATGTGCCGTTGAGCAAGTGGATTATTGATTCAGACGAACCCGCCATGTACCCTTAGATGTTAAAATCCAAGCTGTGCGTTCGTCAGTCGGTACAATCTTGGTGATGTCTGGCGGTTTTAAACCGGGTAAGTTGATCTTAGTTGCTGCCCCATTTGGACCGACCCAGCCGATGGTTCCTTCTTCTCCACCAAACCAGCAACCTTCTGATCCATCTCCTGCCACGGCGTCAATGGCTATTCCAAGGTCGCCATCTCCTAGTACATCTTCGACTTTAGCAGTCTTTCGGTGCCAATAGCGTTCGAGGCCATTTTCTGTACCCACACACAACGCTTCGCCTGAGGGGGAGATTGATAAGGCATAGCCAGTCTGAATAAATGGCCGAATTTGATTCGGGGAAAATTGAACCAATTCGCCGCCGGAGCCGATTCCCCAAAGCATGTCATTGTAGACAGCAAATGCGTTGACCTTGACCTTTGGATACGCCAAAATAAATTCATTTGAGTCAGGTGATAGTCTGAAAACACCTTGTGTCGTCGCCAACCAAAAGTAACCGTTCCAAACAGTAACAGCCTCTGGTATAAATGAGTAGTTGACCCTTGATAATTCGCCTTTTCGATTCATTATGACGGCTGTCTGAGAGCCAAATGCCCAGATTGATTTGTCTTTTCTCACAATCGCAATTGTGGGGCTTGGTGCTGCAACCGAAAGGTTATTCGCATATCGATGGGCTTGCCCAAATGACCACACGCCACTGTCACCTGCAAAGAATGTCCCATTCGGTTCAGATAAGACAGCAGTTGCGGTACGCTCAATCGGTGTGCGGCTTATTTTTTGTGTCCATGTTTTTGAAACCTGCCCAGATTCATCTAGTGTGATTTGATTTAAGCCGCCGTTTGTTCCTGCCCAGATTGATTGTCCTTGTGCGGCGACTGACCAAACAGTCTGACCCGCAAGTCCATCTTTTACACCAAGTCGCTCGCCAGAGGAATGAACCAATCCTTGTGTGCCAGCGGCCATCCACAAACCGTGAACACCGAGGGCGAGTTGTGTAGCGTCTTCATTTTGAATGAGTGTCCACTTATCATTGTCCAACCGCTGTACACCCTTTTCTGGGGTTGCAATGTACAATTCCGAGCCGGTATTAAGCATGTCATAGGCGTGGAAGGTCGTACTGTCTAGCCATGTGAAAGCATCTTCTTCATCGATTATCTTCTGAAGCCCTTGATAGCCAACCGCCACTTCACTCTGACTCAGCGGCTCAATAGAAAATATAGAAAAAGGGCGAAGTGGTACCGACGAACCCTGAGGTGAGTCAATGTAAAGCCCTTCGTAAGTTCCCAACCAATAGCTGTCTCCGATAATTCGGACAGATTGAGTATATGGGTGAGGCAATTCGGCTTTCCAATACCGTTTTGGTATACCGTTTACCAACAAGACAGCACCCTCGGAAGTACCCAACAGAACTCGATTGTCTTCGGCATCGATGCTGATGACTGTCTGGCTTGGGAGGCCTTCAAAGTGGCCGAGTTGAGTGACCTTTTTTTGCCCAGTATGGATTCTAAGCAGACCGCCGCCAAGTGTGCTGCCCCAAAGCAAAGAGTCTGATCCCAATACCAATTCGCCGATGGTTTGACTCCGAATAGGAGTGCGTTCTCCCAAAGCAGAAATGTCAGAAGGAGTCCAGTAGGGCGCAGCTTGAAAGGGGTCAGACCATTTGCTTTCTCCACTGGATCGTATTCGAAATTGAACACCTAAGGGTAGGGGTTTTGTGGTGTAGCCCGAAGTGACATTTTCTGCGAGTTGAGACCACCGCCCTTTTCGCAGATACTGTAATTCTGCAGGCTCATTGGATTCCCACCACAATCTGTAGACGGTTTTTTTCCGTTCTAGGTCAGCATATTTTTGAGGGGGGTGCGGGGCCGCAAAAGGGGTTTTGGGTGCACCATAGGCCAGTGTCAGTAAAAGCGAAATCATTTTGAGTGAGGGTTATCAAAAAGAGACCGAATGACAGGTCGATACTTCGTAATGTGGCGATGTAAATGACCTCGTGTTCCAAACCACTCCAATGCATCTGTCGGACAAGCCCACCAACATTGAAGGCATAGGATGCATGACGGGTCTTCTTTACCAATGCGCTCAAGTGGAACTTCTGTCGGACACAAGTCTACACATTGTGTGCACTCTCCACAACGGTCAGAGTGGCGTTTGATGCTTTGTACTGTGGCATTTTGGGGATGATAAACATCTTGAACAATCCCAAGTTGATATGCCAAATCGAGAACTTCTGGTTTTTCGGTCAATGGTCGCACTGCCACTTTGAGTGGATACAAGAGATGGTGTTCTGAAAGCAATGCCAATTTGGGTCTCGGTGGGGGGCGTTTAATATGAGTGAGCGGATCGACCTTCTCAGATACGGTCATGCACAGCGTCTCTGAGATGTCGCCAATTGAAATGGCATGCATGAGATATGGGATATCATTTATGGGGAGTCCCATTAAGTTGGCGACCACCAAATCATTGAGGTGGGCCTTGGTGCTAACGATGAGTTGCTTTAAGGCAATTGGGGTACCGTCTCCCGGCCCATTTCCTTCCATTCCAATTATTCCATCTACAATGATGAGATTTGGCTTTATATGCGTATTGAGAAGAGCGATGTTCTGTCCCAAATCCAAGTGCATGTCTCTTTTGTCTTGACCGACACATATTCCAACCCAATTTTTCATGGCGCAAGACAGCATCGCTTCACAGTGAGTCTTTATCTTTGGAACCGAAATGATGTAATCTGCATCGAGTATGGACCGAGCAATACGGGGCTGTGCGCCTGCGGCAAGTGAGTATGGAATCCCCAGATCTGAATTTAAGTCAATGAGTTCAATGCCATGATGGGTACACAAGGCCCGAACGCCAAGTCTTTTGAATACATCAATTCCTCTGCGCTCAATTCCGACATTGGGACCGTCAGCAATACAAATATTATGGTAGCCAAAGCCCTTCAGCTGTCGCACAATGGCATCAAGTACACGGAGATCAACTGAATTACCGGTTAAACCATTTAAGTCATTGTTGAGATTGGGCTTGATAACAATCCGAGCAGAAGGTTCCGTGGGCAGCTCTTCTTTTATGAGGTTGAGTAAGCGATGCAGTTGATCATTGATCTCACTTCGAGTCCAAGCTGTGGCCCATTGGCTTGTTCCGTGGGATGTCGTAATCTGTTTCATCGGTTTGTCGTTCTTTTCCAAGATTGAGGACGGTGAAGTCCTCTTAAAATGATCTCATACTGTGTCCAGACATTTGACCACTGCAAATGTTCCCTTACATATTCCAATCCTTGCTGTCCGATGTCCTGTCTGCAGTCTCGATTTGTCGCAAGTTCAGTCATGGCCTTTACAAAAGCTTCAGTATCGCCTTGGGGAACGGGTTTGCCAATTCCGTTTGTGGCTTCACGAATGGCTGGTTGATCGAACCATATCACTGGTTTCCCACATGCCATGGCCTCAACCGCTGTGAAGCCAAAGCCCTCTGTCATTAGAGAAGGAAATAGGATGATGTCTGATTGTTGATAATACGGAACAATGTCTGGAACATTGGTCTTAAAGTGAATGGGAAGGCCGTAGGCCTGTATACGCAGTTTATCCAGATAAACGGGGTCTGGTGAGGCGCCCACAATCGTCAGTCGGGCCCTTTTTTTGATTTTAGGGCGTAGCCGAGCGAAAGCATCGATGGCAATGTGTTGTCCTTTCCCTGGAATAATCCTTGACGGATAGCAAAAGTGAATGTCTTCAGTTGGTCCAATTTGTGCAGGCTTAAAGACATTAGTGTCAACTCCATTTGGAACCACATGTATTTTCTCAGGACTAATTTGAATGGACTTCAGGGCTTCACTTGATGCATTTGAAACCGTAATGAACTTGTCAATATCTCTACTGCGCCAACTGTAGAATTTGCGTTTGGCTTGACTTGTGAGGCTGTCTTCCACATTTCCAAAGTTAAGATCGTGCACGATGCATGCAGTTGGTGCTCGTGATGGCGGCACCTCAATGCTGTTGGAGAGTATGACATCGGGTCTCCAACTTCGGCTTTGTTTAAAGACTTCGGCAGAAAAGCGCATCCATTGTTGCCAAGGCTTTAAGCCTTGAAGTTGTACAGCAACGGCTTCAGCGGGAACAAGCGAACGTGCATTTTTCCATCCTGCAATAAGTCTAATTTCATGTCTTGACCGAGCAAACTGATACAGTCGAGAAAAGACAGTTTCGGTGCCCGAATAAATATCAGGTGGAAACCGTCGGGAACACATGAGAATTTTCATGAGTCGATTAGGGCTTCGATTTCGGGATCTAAATAGAGGTTATCCAATGCATCTGCTGCCCAATCTGATGCGTTGGCTAAGCGCTTCAACGCACGTACTGCAGCAATTTGAACTGGTCGAACCTCTGACCAGACTGCGGTCTCCAAGAAGCGCAATTCACCTGACTCAGGAAGTTTTTTCTGGTTGTCTGTAAGTGGTAGGCAAGAGGCACAGCAAAATATGGCTGCATCAATACTGGGCTGTTCGGGCAGAGGAGGGATTGCAACCACTTGCAGACTAGCACTTTTAAGGCAGAGCTCACATTTTGATTTACTTCTGCGGTTTAACGCAGTTCCGAGCGCATTTAATGCTGAGCGTTTTGCATTGTGTTTGTCTAATCTGCGCGCCATAGCGTTGTTTCAGGCCCCGAGACTAGTCTGATTTTTGTTGGTTTTGTCGAAGTTGGCTGTAGGCGATTACCGTGTTTCTTCCCGCTGCTTTGGCAGCATACACGGCTTGGTCTACCCGATTTAGCCAAGTGTGCTGTGGTTCATATCGATAGTGACCAGCAACTCCAAAACTGCCAGATATGGCAAGGCCCGCTGCAATCCTGCTCCAATCGTGGTTGGTGATGGCTCGTTGAATTCGAGTAATGATTCGTACGGTTCGTTGTTCTGGCGCCCCAGGAAGAATAATCAAGAGTTCGTCACCGCCATAGCGAATGCAATGATCTCCAGAGCGAACATGCATCATCATGATACGAGCCACATTTTTGAGTACTTCGTCACCCACTTGATGCCCGAAAGTATCGTTGATGGGCTTAAAACGATCAAGATCGATAAAAGCACAAGATATTTCGGCGTTGAGGTCGTCACATCTCGAAAGCAACTTGGGCAATTCCTCATCTAAAAAGGCTCTTGTGAGTAGTCCAGTCAAGGGATCTCTGTTGGCTGCTTCGAGACGGTTGAGTATGCGTTCGAGATGGCGGATTTCGCTTTGTGAACTCTTGAGTACTCTGAGCGCTACATCCCCAATATCAATGTGATCTCCAATTTGGAGGGGGGATCTATCAATCTGTTGTCCATTGACAAAACAGCCATTCGTTGAACCCAAATCGATGATGGTTAGCGAGCCATCCTTGTCGCTGTTGATAATGGCATGCCTTTTGGACACAGCACGATCTTGTAAACGCAACTCGCAGATCTCATCGCGCCCAATCAATACCTGTTCACCGTGACGAAGGGTCACAAAATTGAGCATGTCTCTGCCCGCAATCACTCTGATGGTTACGCATTCAGAGGTATCACTCTCCGTTGGTACCGTAATACGCATCGTGACATCAGAGGGCTCATTGTTGTCACCCATGGGCTGAAGAGTCGGAAATTTACGGCGGTCGTCTTTCACAAAATGTCCTTAATTCGAAACCGTATTTGGCGCTCAAACGCCAACAACATCATAAATTACATAACCATAATACCACATGTGTGTGCCAAAAAAAACCAAATCAGTTTGGGCGACCGAATTGGCATGTGATGTTCGGAAAATAGTTCTATGTTAGCCGATAGCGAAGGGTGAAAACTTTCCCGTTGCGGCGTACTTTAACGGTCAATCGGTTATCCGTTCGTTTGACTTTGAGGTATGCTCTCAGAACTTTGGGATAAGAATCCACAGGTGT
>JAYYJC010000524.1:0-10000 GCA_036146655.1 Myxococcota bacterium
GTTGTTTACGGCAAGGACAACATCCCCATTTTTGAATCCAGCGTCTTTCAAAACACTTCGACATCGTATTCTTCTGATGCGCACACCTTGTTTTTTGCCATTTTTCGTTGCCCAACCAACAACGGCGAGTTTTTCTGCTTTCTTCAAGTCGTTTACATAGGTGTCTACAACAGCAGCAGGAACCACATATCGGTTTTCACCCACTTGGCGAACCCCTTTTATTTTTGACGAACAGTCCCGCTTTTGGGCGGTTTTTTTCTTTGGGGGGGTTGGTCGGCTAGTCTTGTCTTCACCCGTGCCTTTGCCTTTACCTTGAGAGCCTGTTGAACTGCTATTTTGTCCAGACGAAGCGTTTCCGGTGCTGGTGTTATTTGCATTGGCTGCGACAGAAGATTTCTTGTCTTTTGGAGTATCTGCTGGCTTAATTTTTGTGGGCTTCTGTGCAAGTGGAACATCCGCCATTTCGTCGAGGCTTGAACCGTCATCTTCCTCTGGTGTTTCACTGTTATCTCCGCCCTGTTCACCTGCCTGTGCAACCTGTTGGTATAACGCCTCAAACTCCTCTTCGGTGATAAAACTGTCCAGAGGCTGGGGAACTTCAATGACCGTTTCGTATTTGTCTCCCAATCCTAAAAATTGGACGATCGGAAAGTAGCCCCCAAATACAAATAAACACAGGCAAAATGAATAGATGGCGTAACCGATGGTGCGCAACTGGGGCATAAAATCTCTATTAAACTATGACAACGGACGACGGTGAAGTCTTTGAATTCAAAACTATTCTAGATTTTTTTGCATTGGAAGGTGCGGTATTCCATCTTCATCATATCCTGGTCCTGTAATTTCATAGCCCAGTTGGCCGTAAAAGTGTTGAAGGTGGGCTTGTGCAGATAATGAAAAAGAGTGAATACGATGGTCACTATATGCAATTGCCAGCGCTTCGCTTTGGCGCATAAGTTCGTAGCCAATGCCTTGACCACGGACCTTGGGGTGGACAATTACTCTTCCTATAACGGCCGATTGGTCATCTGATTTGGGCAAAAAAACTCGGCTGTAGCCAAGAAGAACATGTTGGTTGGAACGGCCTAGGACATGACCAGCAAATTGATCTTGACCATCTGTGTCCAAGTAGGGGCATTCTTGTTCAACGACAAAGATGGCCTGTCGAAGCATCAAGATTTCGTACAGTGTATCTCTGGATAGTTCAGACCAGTTCTTCCAGTCCCAGCGTTGAATTTCATCCCGCATTTGTGATAGCCTTAAGGTGGACGGTTTGTTTAAAGTGGGTTTGCAATGAGTCGATTCGTTCAAAGATCTGGATTTACAGTGGTCATTGTACTTCTTTTGATTAATCAATTCCTCCGTCATATCCAATCACACACACATCAATTTTTAAAATTCCACCTACACTTTCAAGGGGTTGTTGAGCAAGAGGTTGACGGTATTGTCATGCTTAGTCATGGCAACCCATTAGAAATAGCCAACATTATCATGCCGGATATGTTTGACGAATTGTATTCTTGGAGCCTTCAAATTCAACAACTTCCAGACGAGCAGCATTGGATGTTGTTGGATCTTCGGATTGTTCAGTCAGAAGAACAAGAACAGATTGAGGTTGAGGCAGTCGGACAGGCTTTAATCGGAGCTTGGAAATCCCATCCCAAAGGTGTTGAACGGCTAATTGCACACGGAACATCTGCCGTATTGGCACTGGAAGCTGTGAATAATAACCCTGAATACATACAAAAACTCATGCTGATTAATCCACTTTTGCCTGGTTTTTTTCCCGATGTTAGTCAGATTCTACCGCAGTCAAGAGCGGATGCTTCTGAGCGATTTTTACAGTATTCTGGAGGACAAGGTTATTTCCTTCCAGACACCTTGCTGGGCTCTTGGGTTTCTCACTATCAACAACCTGCTTACAAAAAATTATTGCTGGCTTTGAAAGCGCATGGTCTGAACACCATAACGCACAATGTTGACGTGGAAATCATTTGGTCAGAACCCAATCCATACGGTTCGATTAAGTTAAAGCAGCAACTTGAAATCTTGTTCCCAAATGCGGAATGGCATCTGCTGCTTGATTGCGGATTTGCTCCTCATTATCGGTGTAATGACAAGCTTACTGAGTTGTTAATCCAATAAGGAGCATCATGTCATCTGGTCAGGCCGTGACGCAGTTCGAGTACCGTTGGCACCAAAAGTTCGCCAACGCCCTTCTTGGATTATTTGGCACAAATTGGCCAATCTTTTCACTTGATCCAAAGAGCATCGTTGCTGAAGCTCAGCGTCAAACTGGGTTTATAGATTACGGAAATACGAGCTGCATAGAGGCGTTGACAAAGTTGATGCAGATTGCTGAAGCCAGTCAACTGACTGCGCTTGGGCGAATAATGACCAGAAGCACATGTGTAAAAGCCATACAAAACCGTTTATGGTTGCAGCATTGGGAGAGTGAAAACAAAGCTTACTTTGGAACTGTGAATCGTCCCATTTTTATTGTTGGACTGCCTCGTAGTGGAACCACCGTACTCCAAAACCTAATATCGTGTGATCCAAACAGAAGAGGACTTCCCTTTTGGGAGATTTTGACACCCTGTCCAATTGATACTCGGTCCAAGGTTGACTTGAGGAAGCGACATCGGATTGGAGCCAATATTGTTGCGGGGGCGTACTACATGGCACCGGAGCAACGATTCATTCATCGTATTTCAGCAGAATCGGCAGAAGAATGTTGGCCCATTATGTTTAATGCCTTTGCCGTTTTAAACTTTGAGCTGGCTCAAGGGTTCCAAGGGTGGGCCGATTGGTTGCTGACCCATGGCGACATGGATGAAAGCTATGCAACTTACCGTCGTTTCCTTGAGATTTGCCAAGGCCGTTTGCCTGGTCAACAATTGGTCCTGAAATGTCCTGAGCATCTTTGGTTTTTACCACAACTTGTTTCCTGCTTTCCTGACGCTGAAATCGTTTGGACTCACCGCCAATTAAACGAAATCGTTCCCAGTTACGCCAGTTTGAGTTCTCTTATACAAAGAACTCTGCGTGGTCGGATTGATCCAGTCTCAGTAGGACAGCGTCTCAGCCCCCTGTTAGAAGTCGGCTTGGAGCGTGGCATAAAGGCACGGTCTGATCTTGGAAATCAGATCTGTGATGTGGCTTTCAACGAGATCTGTTTAAACCCCATAGCAGCAGTAGAGCGGGTTTATACGCACTTTGGTCGGACGGTTACCGATGCACATCGAAAAGCCATGACCTTTTATTTGAATGCCAAACGGTCAGATTATAGAGGTGCTCACGAATATAACCCTTTAATATGGGGGTTAGATACGGACCTCACGGGTGGAATAGGCCAACACTATGTAAAGGCATGTGGCGACTATCTAGACCAATAATATGATTTAAATCAATATTGCTGAGGGCTTCTTTCAACACATTTGTGACAACAGATGACAAAGCATGCATACTTGTTATCTACCATTGAGTAGGTAATGAAGAGGTACCAAATGACAATATTTTTGATGGTGTTTGCTTGTGTGGATAAAGTGGATTTGGATACGGCCACTGAAGTTTCGAGTGATTATTTTGTTCCTGATCCGACCGAAGAAATGGTCGAATGGCTTCAAAATACGCCGGTACAGATGCCGTTTCAGCGTTGCACGCCTTATACAGACGACATGGATATTCCAATTGACTCATTGGTACAGGCCGAAGATGGTTCCATGCAAGTCTGCGTTTGGAATCATGTCTCAGGTGCGGTGCCGGAGGGACATTCATTTACAGATTTTGGAACTTGTGAAGAGGTCTGGACTCAAGGACCGTCCTGGTTTTATCATCCTGAGTCGCTATTTGATTCGGATGACAGTTTACTTGACGACGCTGATTATATGGCAGAGCTTGATTGGGTGCGCTCTCAGGGAAAGTCTAGTGGGTGTGCCTGTTGCCACAGTTCCGAGATGACGGGCTATGCCAGTAAATGGGATTATGATGCTCCTGGGATATGGACTGATACCATGCCATTGACTGGAATTGTCATGGCTGCCGGATTGGCAGACGAACACACGCTCTTTGGTTTCTATTCTGCCGATCAAAATCATGGTTTTAACCGTGAAGAAACCCTCATTCCTACAACCGATATTGAGCGAATGAAGGCCTTTTTTAAAGGTGAGTTTGAGCGAAGAGGGGGCACTCAAGCAGATATTGATGCGGCATCCGAGCAGTTTCTAAATGTAAACTACCAGCTTTTTGAAAGTCCAGTAGATTGCATCACTCCGTTTGAGGGAGTTGATTCTGATGGTTCTGTCATTTGGAATGGGACCACTGCCAGACAAATCTATATTCAAGAATTAGGTGCCAATAACCCCGGGTTTATGCCAAACTTTGACCTACCAGAAGGAACCATTTGGGCATTGTATGCCGATCCAAATGAGGCAGGGTTTGAGTCTGGAGAAATCCAAGTTGGGGAGCTGCCGTTCAACGGTCTCCAGCAACTTCCTGCGGATGGCAGTACGCCTGTTCTAGAGCCTGGTAAAAGGTATCGTTTGTTTGTCACCCCAGACATCATGAATCTTCGGCTTGCAAACTGTACATTTGAGTACGCTGGCGAATAGTTTACTTATTGGTCACCGTTTTATTTGCGAAATTTAACACAATTGGATCGACTTCAAGTCCGATTTGCTCTTTTGTATCGACATTGACAATAACCTGCGCTTCATCTGGTTGTAAAACCGAACCATACATCGATTTGTCGCCGTTCAAAATTAACGACGAAACTTGTGCGGCTTGCCGTCCAATGCTTTGGTATGATGCTGTGACACCAATCAGTGCACCTGCCTTGACGAGAAGCTCCGAGTTGGCAAGTGTCGGCATATGGTTTCGCACTGCGGTGGTGTGAATTGAGTAAAAGTTATCAGGGGTAATGACTTTATCGTCAGGAAGCAGCCAAATGGCATCCACATTTTTATGGATATAAACCAATGATTTTCTCAAGTCTTTGTTGTTTTCAATTTTGAAAATGCTGACTTCGTATCCCAATTCTTCCGCCGTCTCTCTCGACCTTTCTATGAGAGGGGTATTGTCGGAATTGGAAGTGAAGATGGCAAGTGAACCTGCATTTGGTGCAAAGAGACGAAATTGAGAAAGAATCAAATCAGGGGGTGCTTCAAGGCTAATCCCAGTGACCGTGGCGCCATTAATCCCGTATCTTTCTGGATGTTCAACCATGGCATAGACCATTGGAACTGTTGGTAAACGCTGGCGAGCTGCCCAAGCCGCTTTGGCACCAATCGCTACTATGAGGGGCGGTGAGTCAGTTTGGAGGCTTTCACACACTCTATAGGCGGTGGCTCTGTCTCCATGAAGACGAAAAACTTCCACATTTCTATCCGCATTGTCGATGAATGCATCGGCGGCTTCATTGAATTCTTCGATGTCATCGCTGATGAGAAGCGAAATGCTTTCTCGCGCATTGGAAACCGGCATCATGACAAGGGAAATAAGAATTGCGCTTAGATTCATGGGTTTAGAGCTCCGGTACGCTGATTAGATTTTGATTGGCTTTTGAGATAGAAATGGTCTGTTTGAACTCTCGACCATTACTTGGATTTATGAATAAAAAAGTTCTTTCGCCTGTGTTTATTTTGGTCCGGAGCGGTCCAGTTAGTGTCCCGATATTTTGACCATCGACCTTTACAATGATCTCATTTTGGCCAGCGACTGAGCTAATAAATACATAGGCTTGTTCTACGGGCTCGGCTGATGCTTGTGTTTCTTCTTCCTCTGTTGTGTCGTTGATTTCTGCATTAGTGGATACGGTTTGTCCTTGCGCCGCTGTATTATTTTCTGTTGCAGTGTTTTGGTTTTGAGCTGCCTGTGTCTGTGGCTGAGACTCAGAAGACGAAGCCGAGGAAGGTATCACTGCTGGCTCTACCGTTGATTGCTGGGGCGGTGTAACAGATGGTTGAACTTGGGGCTGATCGGCTGGGACAGGTTCAACCTTTGGAGCCTGTATTTGCTTTTTGGTTGATTTTGGTTTTGGTTCGGAGGCCGTTGCCTTTGGTTGGTCTGTTAATTTTTCTGTGCTGTTTATATCAGTGCTCTCGATGGGTTCTGATTGAATAAGTCGAGGCGCATTTGTTTGAGAGTTACTGGATTTTTCTTGGGTTAACAAAACAAAAACAATGAGCCCTGCTGTCATTAATGCGCCACCAATTAGGAGCGTTCTTTTGAACAAATATTTTTGTTCTGACCGGCTATCATGACTGACCAGTGTTTCGTCGACTTTACTTTGAACAGAAGTGGACAAATAGGGACTATTGGTGGGAGGTGGCGGAATTGAATCCTTTGTCTTCTGAAACAACTCGGTGGGCAACTCGTGTGCAATTGAGTTTTCGTAGCTTGACATCAAGCCATTGGGTTGTGTGATTTCTTTTCGATATCGATCGAGGCGATGGGCAATGGCCTGAGTCTCTTCGGGCATTATCGATCTGAGGAATGCGGCGAGTTCTGCGTCGGTCGCCAAGCCTCCACAGGCTTTTGCAGCATGGTCAATGGCTTCTTGCATGTGGCCGGCAGACGGGTAACGGTCCTTTGCCTCTGTTGCCAGTCCGCATTCGTGAATGGCTTGGACCAGTTCAGGTTGTGGGTGGTCTTTTGGTCCAAGAAGGGGTGGAATGTTGCCAGATAATACGCGGTGCATGATTTGAACTTCGTTCAAGCCAGCAAATGGTCTCCGTCCATCTACGAGTTCGTGGAGTGTTAAGGCCACGGCAAACAAATCTGCTCGGCCATCGACTTTTCCGCCTTCAATTTGTTCTGGTGACATGTAGGCAAATTTGCCTTTTATGGTGTGTCCGACTGTTTCGTCTAAGCGATTGTCCGCTTTTGCAACTCCGAAATCAATGAGTTTCACTTCGCCCCGTATTGAAATCATAATATTTCTGGGGTTTACATCCCTGTGAACGACATTCATCGGACGGCCGTAGGTATCTAGTCTTGTATGTGCATAGTAAAGGGCTTCACATACATCTGAGAGTATTCTCAAAGTGATGCGGATGGGTATTCCTTTGGCTTGTTTGGCGAGTTCTCGTTGAAGAACCCTTAAATCCACGCCGGGAATGTATTCCATTGCAATGAAATACTCATCTCCAAATTGTCCGAAATCGTAGACTTGGGCGATCTTATTGTGTTGTAATTCGGCATTGATGCGTGCTTCATCCTTGAACATAAGAACAAAGTTTTCTTGCTCTGTAAACTTGGCCTGCATTCTTTTAATGACCACAAAACGAAGATATTGAGCATTGGTGACAGAGATTTGAGCCAAATCGATTGCAGACATACCGCCCTGACCAATTGACTCAAGTAGGGTATATCTGCCATATGTGCTGGGATATTGAAAGTTATCTGCCATGTTCGCTCAGTTTCAGTTGCCGAGGTTTTGAACTTGGCCATATTCTACCGCATTTTGGCTGCAATTGAGAACTTTAAATATCGTCCCTCAGGATGAAAGGTGGACACCGGATGATCTGGTGGCTCGGCAGCTCTCCAAAGCCAGGCCCATCTTCCATGTCGCTTCAAGCCCCATGCTACCGCATTTTCCCATTTGCTTTGGCTGAGTCTTGAGGTACAACTGGCAGTTGCCAATAAATCCCCCCTTCTAAGTTGTTTGGCGCAATGTGTTGCAAGTTCTTCGTACGCCTTTGAAGCATTCAAATCTTTCTTGTGGTCATGTGATAATGACGGAGGATCACATATCAACAATGACAAAGGTTCTGGGCTCTCCCATTGAAAGGCATCAGCGGCTAGAAAGATGTGCTTGTCTGGGTCTAAACCATTAAGGCGAAAGTTTTCCTTTGCATCTTCAATGGCTGGTTTGGAAATATCCACGCTAAAGACTTTCTTCGCACCTCCTGCTGCGGCGTACACACTAAACCCACCTGTATAAGAAAATAAGTTTGCAACGGTATGTTGGTTGGCTATTCGGCCAATGTGTGCTCTGTGTTCGCGTTGGTCCAAAAACAATCCCGTTTTCTGTCCTACTCTTGGACGAACCACAAACTTGAGTCCGTTCTCTGTGACGATCAAGGTTTCTTGAAAGGGCTCACCCGCCAGAAGACGGCCCCCAGAACTTCCATCTACCCGTCTTACTCCGAAACGACGAAATACGCTTTTGAACTCATGGAGTTCAAGAAGTGAAACACAGATGTCCTTTAGCCATGGTTCCCAGCACTTGCCATACAGTCTTAAAACGGCAAGATCGTTGTAACGGTCTACAACAATTCCGGGAAGTCCGTCTCCTGGTCCATTGATCATCCGATAGCAGGTAGTACTGCTGTGATCAATAATGCGCCTACGGAGGAGTGCTGCCGATTGAATCTCCCGTCGAAGAAGGTTTGGGATGCTGTCTGGCTGTGTGCCAAGAACTCTGACTACAATTGAGCCTTCATCAACAATTCCAAAAGCGATATTCTTTCCCTTGCTGTTTACAAGCCGCAGTGGGGTTCCAACCGGTGGTAAATCGGGGAGTTTAGGGTCAGCATAGACCCAAGGGTGCCCTTGTAAAATGGATTTGGCTATGGTTTTTGGAACAGTGATTGTGGGAAACAACATAAGCAGCGGACAAATAAAGGTGTAGCCTTTACTATATCCTTATGAGAATTCGGAGAACAGCATGAATTCAAAGCGCCTTTGGGTTGGGGGGGGGATTTTGATCTGTCTTGTGCTCATTCGGCTTTGGTTGATTTGGGCACTAGGACATACTTTGTATGCCCGTTATCCTCAGGTGGATGCATACACCTACTGGCAACAAGCTGAGAGTTTGTGGCAGGGAAAGGACCCATTTCAAGAAGGGTTATACCAACCCCCCGCTTATCCCTACTTTATTTATGCGTTGTCACATTTCTTTGACGGTCCCAGTTTGACTGTGATGCGTTGGGTACAATCTGGTTTGGGAATTTTAACTTGTATCGGTTTGTTTTTGATTGGAAATCGAGTTGGAGATCGCTTTCATTTGTATTGGGTCGGATGTCTTGCAATGTTGGCTTACGGATTGTATCCAAGTGTGCTTTTGTTTGAGCAAGATTGGTTGACACCTGCATTGAGCAATGTGCTTGTTGTATTTGGTGTTCTGGGTCTTATTCACAAAAAGACTTGGAGCTTGGCTTTAGGGGCATTCTCTCTTGGTTGTGCCATTTCAGTTCATCCAAGTCTGCTGCTATTGGGGTTGGTTTCCCTATTCTGGGGGTGGAAGGATAGCCATATGCGTTGGCCTATTCTGCTGGGGCTTTGTCTGGCACTTTCACCAACCGTGGTTTGGAATGCAAAAAATGGCTCTCCTGCATTGGTATCACATAACGGAGGAATAAACCTTTATATCGGCAATGGTGAAAACTGGAATAATACAGTTTTCCTTCGGCCAGGTCTTGAATTTCGCCAGTGGGTTATGCAGGCTGAGCCTGCAAAAAGAAATGTGGCTGAGCGGAATATCTTTTGGCAAGAGAAAACACTAGAGGCCGTCCTTTCAAATCCTCTAAACAGTGCCGTCGCCATTTTGACCAAAACATATTGGTCGTTTCACAATACCGAGATTCCTCGCAACGAAGACTACCGTTGTCGTTTAGATGAGCCAATTCTTCAGCCGTTGAGATGGAATCCAATTCGATTTGGCCTCATTTTCCCATTGGGTGTTTTGGGCATTTTGCAATGCAGAAAGTCGGTCAAAGAGTCGTTTGCATTCCACTTGCCATTTTTTTGGTTGGCTGCTCATTTGCCATTGATCATATTCTTTGTCTCAGATCGTTATCGAGTGGCCACGGTTCCATTCTTGGTTATTTTGTCTGCAATTGGCCTATTGTCTCTTTGGAAGAATGCTGAGAGACTGCCCATTGTATTGGGTGTGATGATTGCAATGGTGGTCATGGGACCCATTGATTCAAGGGTAGAAAAATCTGAGGCCTGGTGTGCACATGTTCAAGGTAACTTGGCCTTTATGGAACAAAAGTGG
>JAYYJC010000525.1:0-13674 GCA_036146655.1 Myxococcota bacterium
TTGATTGCCAAAGCAGAATACGCCAAGAGTTTGCGATTGAACCCCAATAATTTGTCTGCTCAACTGTATCTTGGTTCAATTGCGGAACGAGACGGTGACTTTGTATCGGCAAAAAAGTCGTACGAGTTGGTTTTGGATGGTTATCCAGATCACAATCCAACTTTGATGGCTTTGGCGAAAGTGTGTGAACGCCAGAAGGACTGGTCCTGTGCGACTGAAATGCTTGAGAGGGCGTATCGGGTGCCAGGCAAACGCTTGAAAACAGGACTACGATTGTTTCGACTACTGCTCAAACTGGGGCAAAATGAAGCCGCAATTAAGTTTGTACAGGCCGAGGCTGAACTGTGGGAACATCCAGAAATTAAGCAGTGGCGAAACCAATCTGGGGATTAATAAAATGAGTCAATGAGCTCATCCCACTTTGAGTTTTGGGCCCAGGTGGCTTGGAAATAAGACGGGTCATAGGCCCAATCAGATGTTGGTGAATAGATGGATAAGCCGGTGGCATTAGACGCCCATCCTTGTGCATAGTTGCTGGTAACGACACTTCCATAGAGTTCGCCTGCTTCGCTAGCAAGTGTTTCAACCTGTGAGTCATTTGTCCGATTGGCAATATTGTTGAGCAGGTTTCCGATGTCATGATCGAACCCGTAATCGCCATCATAAGAGTAGCTGTTCCGGGCAGACTGCATAAAGGTTTGACGATCGTCAATGTTTCGCATCCTGTCAGCGAGTTCATCCAACTTGTTCTCGAAAGCGGCCATTTGCGACAGATCCACAACCGATTGTGTCAGGTCTCCAGACTGAAAGAAGCGATAGGAAATGGACTCTCCCAACTCATCGCCATACATACTTGGATTGTCATTGAGATCTTCAGTTGTGCCTTTGTATTCCCAGCCATCCCAGCCTTCATAGTCTTGCGATGCGACATAGTAATTGGCATACGGTATGGAAACATGGGCTATTTCCCATGACTGCATAATACAGGCATCCATTCCAAGAACTTCTAATTTTTGACCGATGTGGTCTGTCACATCAACAAGAAGCTCCTCAAGGTCACCTTGGGCGATCGAAATATAGTTTCCGGTGCCTTCGTCGTCGGATATGCCCTTTTGAAGTTCAGTGCCAGTTAAAGACCAACTCCATCCATGGTCCCAAAGGACGAGGGCATACTTTTCAGCTGGAAACTCATCTGCTCCCCATTTTGCAAAATCGGCGATTGTGCGCCAATCACCAGAATCTACACGGCCCAAATCCATTAGATAATTGGTATCAATGCCATTAGACTGTCCAGCGCCAACTAAGTATCGCCTTGCGCCATCCCAGTTGCCATCTGCATTGCTGTAGTTTCGTGAGCGGTCAAATTGAACCACTATATTGACCCCGTCAGATGAGCCGCCACCTTCTTCAATTTCGTTGATGTCTTCAATACCTGCATCTTCGAGATTATTGTCGCCGTTGATGTACACCATGAATGTCCACTGTGCAATTCCATCACGGATGCGAACATCCTTATTGTCACTTGCACTGAGTTCACTTTCGTTGGCAGTGACCGTTAAATCACACCTTATTTCCTGCTCCTGTTCCGTCGGCAAAGTAATGGTCACTTCTTCCGATGCGGACCCATCAGAGCAAAACCAGTCGTAACTTAACTCAAAGCCTTGTGGATCAGAAGAGGTCTCCGCACTGAGAACCAAGGGATCATCAATTTGTACAGTTGCGGGTCCAGTAATGATTGCAATCGGGGGTTGGAGCTCAGAGGGGTCATCACTGGGTGACGGGTCATCAGTTGGAGATGGGTCATCAGATGGGGCCGGTTCTGGCGTGTCTGGAGAATCAACAGGCGCCAATGAGTCTTTAACTTCGATATCAGTCCAGTCTGGTTGGCAGGCCAATAAGAGAGGCAAAGGAAAAAAACGAACAATAGACATGGCAGAACTCCAAGTGAGTTGAAATGGTTAACCCTATGACTAGGATACACCTGTTCTGAGATTTGCCAATCAATCCACATCAAATAAATAATGTTTTTACGATTATCGAACAAAAGGATTACATCATGCCAATAGTCACTGTCTATACAGCCAAACCATGTGGGTACTGCACTGCAGCCATTCGATACTTAAAAGATGCCAAAAATTTAGAGGTCGAAGAGATAGACTTAACGCACAACACGGAATTAAGAATTAAGCTCATCCGTGAAACAGGTCATCGGACTGTGCCAATGATTTACATCAATGGTCAATTCATTGGTGGATACGATGAACTTCGTAAACTTGATGCCCAAAAACAGCTGGACTTGATCATCAACAATGGATCATGACGGACAAACAAAAAATTGAAAAAATTTTGAAATAAGACTTGACGCGACAAGTTTTATAGTGCACTCTATTAATACCCCTCCACCTTTACCCACACAAATCCTCTATTGGCACTTGCATCACGCGCTTTCCTCACATGGAACATCCACTCAAAATCCCCCCCCTTGGCATAATCCCCTCCGCCAAACCCCCAGTTCGCGCGCCCTTTGATGCACCAGCAGACCCCAATGGATTTGTGTGGGTGAAGGCCTCATCTGGCCATACCAACACGCATGTTGATGATCAAAATGTCACGAATGAAACTCGTTTTGGCGATGTCGAGGCGCACACTTTTTGGATGGTATTTCATGACAAGTACATTGTGTTGCGCCTTTATGATGATGGCCACATAGATTCGATGTTTACTGAGTTGGAGACCAAGCTACACGAACTTTCTTCAATTGCTCAACAAATACCGGTTCATCTTTATCTGTCTCAGCGAGACTTATCTGTCTTGAATATGAAACGCATACTTGCGCTTTTTCGATCAATCTGGGGTTCAACAGTCACCCAAGTTCACTGCACAGGAAATTCGTTGCGTCGTTTTGCTGCTCAACAATTTCGCTGTCAATTTCATTTGAGTGACTCAGATAATCGGTTGTCTGATGTGCCTGAAAGGGTCATGTCGATTGAACATCCTCCGAGTACTCTCAATATTCACCACCAAATCAATCCAGGAGCCATCATCCGTTCAAACGGTGACATCGTTGTGTACGGTACTGTTCCTAAGGGTGCAGTCTTGGAATCAGCAGGTTCAATTACAATTTTGGGTGGGCTTTTTGGTGAAGCTCATGCAGGAATTTTGGGCGACGAAAACAGTTTTATTTTGGCATTGGCCTTTGGGCCTGAGCGAGTACAAATTGCACATCAACGGTGTTATACCGATCCGATGCGTGAACCTTGTGAAGCCACCCGCATTTCAATTTCCAATGGTCAGTTGACCGTATCAGCCTTCGCCACAGTTTAGGTGCAACCCCCACAAAAATGAAAATGGAGAAAGCCACGCTTTCGCCCTTTTGATTGAAGGCTTAACTGGCTATGATTAATCCATGGCTCGTATATTCTTAACACATCCGTATCTGTTGAAAAACGATGCGCATCAAAGCAAGCTTAAGCAGCCGTATCCGCCGCTCGGTACTTTGCAAGTTGCCGCAGTTCTCAAAAGCAGTGGACACGAAGTAATTTGGTGTGACCCAACATTTGAGATGGGGCTATCTAAGCTCAAGCAACAAATTCGACAATCAGGTGCATCTGTGCTGGCCATTGTTCCAGATGATCATTCGGTTCAGATAAAGCAATGTACTGCGCCTGTTCGGCAAGTGATGCTTGATTTAATCGGCTTTGCGAAGGATTTACAGCTCAGGACTGTGGTCAGTGGGCCAGACGCTTCTGACAACCCTTTGGTATTTCTCAATGCTGGGTCTACTGCTGTGATTTCTGGTGAGCCAGTCAATGCTCTTAGCGAGTGGTTAGATGCCTCGGGGGATACTCAGGTGGATGGCATCTGGGGACAATTTGGCGCTCAGGGCCGCCGGCAGCCTGAGAAGGAACTGGATGCTTGGCCGGATGCTCTATGGTCAATTTGTGATCTTGAGCCATATAAAACCATGTGGAAACGAAATCATGGTTATTGGGAAATCAATGTTTGGACCGCCAGAGGTTGTCCATATCGATGTCATTGGTGCGCAAAGCCCATTTGGGGTCGCAGCCTTTCTATGCGTTCACCATCTCGAGTATGGACTGAGATTCAATATCTTCGACGCCATTATTCCCCAGATCGCATCTGGTTTACTGATGACATATTTGCCATTAAGCCCGCATGGTTGTCAAAATTTACAGCCCTTGTGGGCAACAATCCCATTCCATTTCGATGTCTGTCAAGGGCTGACCTGTTAAAAGACCCATCCTATGCTCAAGACCTCGCAATGGCTGGATGTCATACGGTATGGATGGGGGCAGAGTCAGGCTCTAACTCCGTATTGGAGGCGATGGGTAAAGATGCTACCGTTGAAGATGCCACTCAAGCAGTTCGTCTCCTTAAGGCAAACCAAATTGGAAGTGGTCTTTTTTTGCAGCTTGGTTACCCCGGTGAACACCTTCGTGATGTCATCAAAACCATAGAAATGGTTCGTGAACTTAATCCGGACGAAATTGGTGTTTCAGTCAGTTATCCGCTTCCAGGAACTGTATTTTATGAACAGGTCGAACATGCACTCAAACAACTTCAATGGTCTAATTCGATGTCAAATGAAACACTTCATCCTGCACCATATCAGGTTCAATTCTATCGTTATGCCAAATCTGTTTTGCGGTCAACTCACTCTTCAAAACAACTGAAATGCAGAACCAAATATTTTTTTCGGAGTCCAAACCTAACTTCTGCTCGCAATGTTTTGGCATCACTTGGGCATCGAGTTCATCTGCCTTTCGCAATGAGGCGGATGAAGCGAGCCGCCATACCCAATCCTGATGCAGTAGAACTTTCACTCGACAGTCCAGATTTAACGGGCTAATTTTTTCACTTACTGAGGAAACACATGTCGTTGCAAAAGAAACTACTGCAAGCCGGTTTAATGAGCAAAAAACAGTCAAGAAAGCTCAACCAGCAGGCCAAATTGGCTCGACAAAATGAAAAAGGCAATCGGCAAAAAAAGAAAAATAAACTGAAGGCACAAGCAATCGCTCGAGCCGCTGAAAAGGATGCTCGTCGAACAGCCCAACATTTGGAACAACAAAAAAATGAAAGTGTTCAAATGGCACGAGCCCGTGCACTACAGGTTCAGCAGCTTATTCGGCATCATCAGATTTCTTTTCGTCCCGGTAACGAAGCCTACTGGCACATGTCTGTTGATAGAACCCATTTGCATAAATTGATGCTTCCGCCAAGCATTGCACTTGGATTGCGGGAAGGGCAGTTGACAGTTGTAGTAAAGGGTGTTCTTGATGATTTTAACCCCAATTATACTGTTATCCCAAGTGACGTGGCAGAGCGGATACGGCTTCATGAACCCGAACGAATTTTGGTCTAGTGGCCAGCAATTAAGCATCTTTTTATGTCGATAATGATTGTTGATGGTCCAAAGGCATTCGGTTTGTCTCAACAAGATTTGGAGTTGTTACAAGCCTATGTCAACACAAGCTATGAGCTGCTGATAGAGCAAGGCGGGACCTCAATTCTACTTCATGCTGGTGAAGCCTACCCACATTGTTTGGAGCAATACCAGTGGCAAGACGGACTTGCTGTACTAACTGCATGGAATCCAGCATCCAAGCCACTTTCGCTGCTTGAAAATCGTTCCCGCCAAAAATCACTAATGAATGAACTCCGGCAAGACGGCTTTGAACATATTTGTCGTGCAATTGGCAGAAGTCGAACGGAATCATGGTCAGAGGAGAGTTTAGGGGTCTTTAATATGTCTCTGAGCAAAGCCCGTCATTATGGCCAAAAGTTTGGACAATATGCGGTGTTGTGGCTAAAAAAAGAACAAAAACCGAAAATTGTCGTGTGTGAGCCTTTTTGGTCTAACCGTGGTGCTGCACTTACTGAAAACTAGTGTTGAGTAGGTTTTATGGCCAGCAATGCGTCTTCATCTATCTCATCAATTAAGTGCGCTTCCATGTATTCGTCTGCATACCGTAAGTAGACTTTCGAGCGGATGAACTCATCAAATAGATCGGGATCGATGTGGTTTTTTCGCTTGAATATTCCCATAATCCGCATGGCTTCTGAAAGCGATTTGGCCTCTTTGTAGGGGCGATCAGATGCGGTGAGTGCTTCAAAAATATCTGCTATGGCCATCATCCGTGCTTGGACAGACATGTCTTCTTTGAAGAGGCCTTTCGGATATCCCGTCCCAATCATGGTTTCATGATGTCCACCAGCAAACTCTGGTACACGGGTTAGGTGCTTGGGGAAGGGAAGTTGCTCTAACATTTGTATGGTTACCGTTATATGGTCTCGGATTCTTTCACGCTCATCAAATGTCAGTGTGCCTGCTCGGATTGACAAATTATTGAGATAATCGTCTGTAAGTACGGACTGAAGCACTCCGTTTAAAGTTATCGGTGTTTGTGCGATGGAGTTCAGTCGATTTATTTTTTCATCGGCGAGGTATTCAGAACCCATATTACAGATTTTCAAAAACTCAAGGTCTTCATCTAGTTGCTTGATTTGATCTTGGAAGAGTGCTTCAGTATCTGTTGCGTCTGCTCCATCCAAAATGGCTTTGTATTTTCGTATTTCTGCATCCCGCTTTAGAACCTCGAACCGCATTTCAACCTCGTGTATTCGGTCATAAATGGTTTCAAGTTTTGTTGCTTTGTCAACGACATACTCGGGTATACAGATTTTACCGATGTCATGAAGCCAAGATGCGACATGTAATTCATACATGTCGTCGTCATTAAAGTGTACATCAGCAAATGGACCCGTTTCCGTCTTGTGTACGCAATTGGCCAAATCCATGACGAGATCAGGTACGCGCCTACAGTGCCCGCCAGTATATGGCGACTTTTCGTCAATGGCTGAGGCAATGAGTTTCATAAAGGATTCAAATAGGTTTGTGATTTCATCACGGAGTGACGCATTGTTAATGGATACAGCTGCCATTCCAGCAAAACCTTCAACCATTTCTTGTTGTGTGGCGGTAAAGGCAATCACTTGTTCTGTATTGGGATCGGTTGCATTGATGAGCTGAAGTACACCCACAGGATGGTTATGATGGTCAAAAAGTCCAACAGTCAAAAATGACTGCGAGCGATAGCCAGTGCGTCGGTCCATTTCTCGGGTTCCGCTAAAGTCAAATGCCTCTTGACGATAAACATCTGCAATGTTTGCATTTTCCTCAGATGTAATGACATGGACACATACATGAGATGACGATTTATTTAGCGCAATGGGTCGGAAGCTGTCTGGGATTGGAGTCGAACGAGATCCACCAAAATCAATGCTCAGCGTATTGTTGCGGACAATCTCAAAGTGAAGTTTATTATCTTTCACCAGGTAAAGGCTACCACCGTCAGCGTTGGTGAGGTCCATCGCCTCTTCAACAATTAACTCAAGGAGTTCAGGTAGATTTCCAGCTGAGCCTAGACTGCGAGCAATCCCAGCCATAATAGAAACAGGCGAGCGTAAATTAGTGGGGGCGGTCATAAATGAATCCTTCATTTGCTAGTAGTATTATAATCGCACCGGCACCCATTTGACAATATTGAGTCAGAGGGTCACTCAGTTTGGTAGTTGAACAATGCGTCTGTTCCTTTAAGGGCACCCGAGTGTGAAAAAGCCAACCACTCGACTTCTAGATTTTCATTTTGGATGCGTGTTTTGAGCGATACCAATGCTTCTGCGGTTTTTGCAGGGTTATCTGAAAATCGTTCAGGAGGAGGTGTGATTGATTGATCCTTTTTTGCCACCGCCGAGTCTCCCAGTATAAGAACGCCCTGTGAATAGTAAGCGGCATTTCCTGAGGTATGTCCAGGAACAGCTAAAACTTGTACATCGTGCTTTCCGAGATTGATGCTGTCAGAGTCCATTAAAGAGATGTCAACGGTCTTGCCTGCCTCTCTCTCTATGCTTTCAATTTCAGCTTCGAGCGCATAGAAGTCAGCATTGGAAAAAAGTTCAATGCCACCAAGATGGTCGCTATGACCATGTGTAATAAACACATGTTTGATGTCAGATGGCATAAGGCCATGTCTACTTAGTGCTTTTTTGACCCGTTTCCCTGATTTCTGGAAGCCGGCATCAATTAATGCGGGTTCTTCATCAAGGATAAGGAAAACAGAGGTAAAGCTGTCTTTGATCTGAACAATGTCACTGTGCCGCCAACCGTCTTCAATGGATAGGTTTTGACACGCAAGAAAAAATAGAATCATTGTAAACTCCATTTTTCTTCTACCGCATGACTGGCTTGTCGCAAGTTGAAACAGGTGTGGGGTCGGACAAAACCGAGTCTGTCATTCGCAGTGGATGGCTGAAATAAATGAGTTGGTGTAATGTCTAATTGAAAGTGAGCGTGCCGTTATCTGTAAAGGATGCTCATTGAAATACCTGTTTGTGCTGCTCTTTCTTCATATTCTGAAGCAGAAACAATGAGGTATACTGTTTCGCTGTATTCTCCTTTGTAGAAGAGTTCAGCTTGTTGCTCCCGAGTGTCGTCTCGCAACAGAGGTTGTCCCTCAATATCGACGAGTTCAAGCTTCACATCTTTGGCTTTCCCATCGTTACAGGCTTGGAAATGATATTCAGTTCCAGCCAATATGGTCACCGGATACGCTTTGTATTCTTCTGGAGAAAGATGGGCTGTGTCCATCATTCTGAGTGCCCAGTCGTCATCATAATCTGACCAAACAGAAGTTTCGAGACAACTTCTGGCCTTTTCTTCGTCTGGTAGGACCTCTGATGGTTCGATAACATCATAATCCGTTGGTAGGCCTTCACTGGCAACCCGTGTGGCCTCGTCGCCATCAATGGTATATGCGCCCTGCCCAAATCCAACGATTCGATGCTGGTCAATGAACAAAAGCACTGATTCACCTTCTTCAAAGGTCGGTCCACCCGGAACAGTCATGGTTATGCCGTCAAGTGTTCCTCCAAGGACATCCACATAAAGTTCTGTGTTTCGAGCTCCTACCCATGTTTTGGTGACTTCTAAATGCAACCGGCTGATGATTTTTCCGTTGACCATTCGAGTTTCAATTCTTTCTACTGTTCCATCGACGATCTTTGAGCTGGCAGCTGCCAGTTCACTCATGTCATATACATCAGCATAGCGAACTGCTGTTGCCTCTGGGGTTATCGATAATAGTATGTTCAGCAACATGTTGGCTCCCAAAAGAGTTTGGTCGTTTGTTCTAATAGTATAAAGCGGAAATCAATAAAAAAAGTTTAGGGCAATTCTAAACATTTTAAAAGTTCTTCTTCGGTACAAATGTTTTTAACCCATGCATTTAGGGGGGCATCAGTCCATTGGGCGAAGAATTCATCACAGGTGTCTTTCTCACTGTCTGTGCTAAGGCAGTCAACGGCAAATGTACGACAACCGTGGTAACTAAATGGATCTTGCCAACATTTCTGAGCCACAATTTTAGACAACTCATCGATGGGCGCCTCAGTTCCTGATTTTGAACCAACAGCGTCCCTTAAGGCCACAACATCGGCGAGTAGGCCTGTCATGTCGTCTCCAGTTATTTCAAGTGAAAAGTTTACCTTTCTAAATTGAGGGTCCGAACGGATTAGGGCATCACAGCGTTCAACCGCACGAGGAGAATCTAGTGTATTTAGGGCATTTGTACAGTGTAGGGTTTCTCCAGCGCCGACTGCCCAAAGACGCTCCTCTGCATATCCAAGCATTGCACTTGGATTTTTTTTACATTCTTCGTCTAATGAGTCAAAGATGGCTTTGCATTTACCATCCGAAACACATCTTAAATCCTTGAGGAGTGTTTGGACCACTGTTTCAGCCCGTTCAGCCGATAGTTGATGATTCTTTGCAAATTTACCTTTCATGTCTGCGTGCCCTTGAACATAAATACGACGAACACCTCCAGGTGTATCTGGATCCAGCCGACGGCAATCAGAAGATTTGAGGTTACATTGGCGCTTTTCGTGGGCAAATAAAGTACAGATGTATTGAGGTCCAAATGACTTTAAAAATTGACGGCCTTTGGTTTTAATTCTGGCTCGGTTCTCTGAAAACTGTAATAGTGTTTCGTCAATTGAGAGTTGAGCGGTCACAGGATCAGCCGTAATGCTCGCATCATTGGCAAAACCTTTGTTGATTGAATCTGAGAGTTTTGATTTTTGGCCCAGAATGATTTCGATCTTTCGTACCACTTCTTGGACGCGATCGGTTTGAACTTCACCAGTCTGTTTTTGCATGATGACCATGATGAGCATGACGACCATAAATACGATCATCAAGCCCGTAGCCAAGTCAGAGTATGAGACCCAAAAGCTGTCGCTTTTTGGTGTCTGTTGAGCCATCAGGATCTCCTAGAAAGGACTTGCTTAAGCAAGTTGTTGATTTCTGTGAATTGGTTGATGGCATGTAATTGCCGATCACTAAGTTCCTGAGAGGCATCTTCAAGGCTAGTTGTGAGAGAGCGAAGGGCTGTCTCAGTGGTAAAAAGACCTTCAGAAGCTTGTCGAATAGTACTGCCTGCGTTGGCCAGTTCTTTGGATGCTGGACCAATGGCACTGCTGCTGTTTGCCAATTGTGCAGAGATCTTTAGGGCTGTTTTTTGGCTATTGGCCAGCTCAGCTGAAACCACTCTTTGGGCTTCAGTCGCCTGCATAAATAAGGTCACTTGCTGTGACAATGAGTCTCGAATTCGGGAATGCCAGTCAACCAGTCCTGAAATTGCACCAGAAAGGTCACCGAACTGGGTGTGAAGGTCTTTATATGCGGCCATAATCTCTGAACTTTGGGCCTCAAGACCATTGACCAGCGTGTCCATCGCACCATTTTGAGCACTTGCGGCCTTGGTTTGTTGTGAAAGAATACTGGACATGGCATTGGCGGCTTCTTGAATGCTCCCCGTGACCCCGCTAAGACCCGACAAGGACCCCTGCATTTCTGCAATGGCCCGAGCGGCTCCAGCCAGAGCCTCTTGCATGTGTGCAGTGGATTGTCCTTGACCTGCACTGGCTGATTTGAGTTGGTCTATTAAGCCCTGCATCGTTCCCTGAAACTGTTGATTGGCGTTAACGATTTCCCGAAGCGTATCGCCGAGCGCTCCAAAGTCCTCTCCCATTCTTTGTTGCATCATGGTCATAAATTGATCTACCAGTTGTTCCAGCCCTTCATTTTGCGTTTCAGCAATTTGTTTTCCAATATTGTTGATAGCGTCAAGCAAGCCAGGCTTTTGTGGCGATCCATGAACCGCTGCCTTGAATGTATCGACCCAGAGATTTTGAAACCTTTCTTGCTGCTTTAACAGTTGCTGGGTGGTGTCATGTTGTTCGCTCATGAGATTGATTTGCCGAAGAGCAAAGTCGTGCATTCTGCTTCTTGGAACTGCTTGGTCAAGCCAACCGACCCATCGGATGCGCTGTGAGTCAAGCCGTGCCTCTGCACGAGACATTAGTGCAGTCGTCACCATAGATAGAATGAGCCCCCAAATTGATGTTCGAAAGGACACTCCAAGTGATTGTATGAGTTGTCCCATCACGGCTTGCATTTCTTCGGAAGATGCGCCGTTCATACCAGCGCCTACCTGACCGAGGCCAATAATGATCCCTAAAAATGTGCCCAAAATGCCGATGGCGGTAAGCAAACCAGACACATTTGCACTAAATCCTTCAGGAGGAGGAGCAAGTTCTTGAAAATAATCTGCAGGCTCTTCAAATGAAGACAATTGGTTTGACTCAGTCAGGCAATGTTCACGAAACTCTACCCATCGTTCGTGCAAAAAGGGCAGTCTCTCAATTTCTTGATTTACCTCACCGTCCCAAACATGGACTGATTCAATCCGCTCTGGATGGTCAGATTCAAGCTGGTCAAGAAGTTTCTCAAGTCCTTTTGCCCGTTCGAGCCTTGGACGAATGTTTTTTACAAATGCATAGAAAAATAAACTGACAAGTCCGACAATAATTGTCGCTGCAAGTGCTACCAGTGGAACTGTTGCATCCGGTGTGAAAAAACCTGTTGGTTCCAGTGCCAGAATAATATCGCTAAATGTGATTTTTGAAGACATAAGTCAAAATTACCTATTATCGAACGGTTATGATGAGTTACTTATCGTCTTATTGCTTTCGATACCTAGATTTCATTAAATTCAGTCATGAAAACGCATTTTGGTTGATTGTATATGGTCAAGCAGCATTAATGAAATTGTATACCTCTACAGTGGAGACAAGAAATGATCCTACTTTCAATCTTATTTTATGGTTGTCAATCTGATGAAAAAAATCCCAACAACAGAGATGGCCTTTCTGTCCTTGGCTTTGCAGATGACACCGATGAGGTTTCTTGGACGCTCATTGGTGACAGCAGTGATGGGCTTGATGTACCAAGAGATCTGGCTTTTAATCCTGAAAATGACGGAGAACTTTGGGTGGTCAATCGGACGGATGACTCGACCAGTATTTTTTTCAATGCAGGTCAAGCAGATCAAAGTTCTTCTCACATAATTGATCCTTATGCACTCCATTTCATGGATCAGGTGTCCTCCATTGAGTTTGGAGCCCCTGGAACTTTCGGAACCTGTCAAGAGTCACGCAATACTTACAATGGTCCTGGAATGGGTGATGACTTCATGGGGCCAACCTTGTGGCCATCTGATCTCGATGTGTATGGTCAAACCAATCCTGAAGCTGTTGAGTATTTGTCTCGTTTGTTTGGCACCCATGTTGATTTGGGTTCCCATCTTGATATGCTTCATCAAACACCTTTGTGCATGGGAATTGCATGGCAAGGTGAGAATGTTTATTGGGCATTCAATGGTCGAGATGGCTCAATTGATCGCAACAACTTTCATGAAGATCACGGTCCTGGATATGATGATCATTCAGATGGGACAATATTTCGATATGGCATTGGTGAATTTTTGCGCGTGGAAAATGTTCCATCTCACATGAAGTATCATCATGATACCGCTTGGCTTTTTATTGCAGATACAGGTCATAATGCCATTAAAGTACTGGATACGACCACAGGTGAAAGTGATGAGAACCTACCAAAGGCTGAGCCTGGTACGGTTCACATGACCATGACTGGAGAAGAGTATTGGACATTGATCGAAGGCGAAGAATTTGGAATGACAACACCGTCGGGGTTGACCATCGTCGATGACATCATTTTCGTTACCGACAATGACAACAGCACCATCTATGCCTTTTCACTTGATGGTGAACTGATTGATACCCTAGAAACACCATTTGGATCTGGCGCATTGATGGGCATTTATGCGGCGTCAGTTGATGACCTGTGGTTGGTAAATGCGATTGACAATGAAGTGTGGAGACTTCAGCCAAAAAATGCAGAAGCAAACTCAATTCCATTTACCGACGAATACACCTCATTTTGAGTTTCAAATAAAGCTGAGGTACATACACACTGTGCCGATTTGAAACAACCAGATGATTGAACCAATCCATGCGGCTTGGCTGATTTGTGAAATGACTTTTTCTAGCCTCAAGCCCAATCCGATGGCTACCATCGCCAAGTTGATTAACAGTGCTGTCAAATTGTCCATAAGTTCAAGCCATTCAATGGGAACAAAATCAAATACACTGTTGCTTGCAGTCATCATAAATCCATACAAGTACCATGGTAACTTTATTGTTTTTCGACTAGAAGTGCCTTTACCACTT
>JAYYJC010000526.1:0-8651 GCA_036146655.1 Myxococcota bacterium
GGTCCGATAACACCGAGTTCATTACCCATTATTCTAGGCCATGGTCCTGCAGCACTTAGAACCATCACTAACCACACAACACCCCACCGCCAATGAATGGCTCGAACCCCCCACAACCACAACCCAGTCAAAACAAATCCAGCAAATATGGTATTGGAAGGTCCAATTTGACCAATTACAGGATTAAGCCAAGCCATCAGATCCGACCCAAAAAAGTGCTGTTCCATCCAGTCAGGCCGTTGTGACACATGGTTCGCATGTTCGAGTCTTGCCCACCAAAGAGATTGGGCTTCAGACATGCGAATCCAAATCGGTATGGTAGCTGCAGTGACAATTGCAAAATCTGTTGTGATTTCTTTGGCCTTTTCAAATTTTAAAAAAACGAAGGCTATCCCTAAGAACACCGAAAAAATTGAAGAATATACACCACACCACCAAAATGCCAACAAACTCAATCGCCGAAGGATGGTATGCCTCCCCTGCCATGCAAGTCCAAAGTAGATTCCCAACCATCCAATTCCCATTATTTCTGTAATTCCAAATTGATACAGGGCTTGCATTGCTGGTGACAGTGTAATCATCAAACCGACCAAGAAAGCCGACTCATTGGAGCCAAACCTTTTGGCCCAAAATGTGACACCTAAAAATGCCAAAAGAATATTTGCAAGTACCACACAGTTGTATCCAAAAACAGCACCACCTACCCAATATGCTGGAACATAGAAAAGCAAGTTTGTGAGGTCCATCAACGGTATGGGTATGCCTTCTGGCCAATTCGCCACCGCTCCATTTTGAAGACTACGCCAAAACATCCAATAGTGATTTACAGCTTCTCCATTGAGATGCCCCCACAGGATTGTGCGTGGATCACTGAAAGAAGGTACAGCGATGACCACTATCAGCGATAAGATGCTTAGGTATATCAATTTATTGGTTGGGACCACCCTCATTAGGCTCTGCTTATCTCAGGAGAACAGGCTATATATATCACTGCGTTCCACCCAAGGATTAACAAATGATTTTACTTAGTCTTTTTGCCTGCCAAACAGACAATATAAAGACTGACAGAGACCCACTCTATCTCGAAGCAGGTGCTCCTGTTGCAGGAACTGCTGAGGGCCCTATTGACTTCCCAATCGGAGCTCCAATGGGAGGATACTCATCTCGCTGCAATTATTTGGGAGGGGCTGGTTCTCCTGACAATCGCCAGTCCCAATACGCATTGGCCTTTTCCCCAACCGTTGGTGTACAAACCACCCCATTTGCTGAAGTACTTTGGCTTGAAGCTGGCAACTCAGAAATGGTTATGATCAATGCCGATATCATTTATGTATTTGATGGAATGATTGATGCAATCGAATCAGAATTGACCGCCTATACTGGACGCAATATGGACGGAAAAGTGATGCTCAGTGCCTCTCATACTCACAATGCGCCTGCAAACTTTTCAGATGCCATCCATTTTTATCTTGGTGGAGACCGCTACAACCATGAAATTTTCAGTCGATTTGTTCGCTCTGTTAGTGACATCGCCATCACTGCATTTGATAGCCGAGAAGATGTACAAATTGGCTTTTCAGTTCACAAAGATTGGGATCCAGATGACTTGGTCTACAGAGACCGTCGCCCAGACAATGATGAGTTGGCCGTATGGGAGGATGCTGAACCAGGGTACGACAAAGACCCGTATCTTTGGATGATGAGAATAGATACCCTTTCAGGTGATCCACTTGGGGTATTTTTCAACTTTGGGATTCATGGTACAGCATTGAATGATGACAACGCCTTAATGTCTATTGATGCGCCTGGACACATTGAACTTGCTCTTCGGGATTATTTCGAGACGCCAGTTGTTGTGTCCCATTTTCAGGGTGCTGGGGGTGATGTTTCTCCAGTTGGTAATGGTGATAACGGATTTGACTATGCCGTCATGGAGGGACTTGGTCATCGTGCGGCACCTTTATTATACACAGCATGGCTCAATACGCCCGTTGTGTCTGACCCATTTACCATTGAAAGTGTCACACATGCCATTCCAGAAGGGCTTGAAATAATAGAAGTGACACGCAACGGAACTGTCGACTGGCGCTACCAACCGTTTGAAAAAGATTATGTGGCCGACAATATAATTTATGATGCAAACGGTGACATTCAATCACCATTGGACGAGTTTAATGCTGAATTCGGAGCTGCATTTTGCGGTTATGATGACCCCCTGATTAGCACTGGAACCATTGGGGCTGAGGTATACCCATATGATGGATGCACTCAAGTGGACCTGGTGTCCTACATTTTGAATGCCATCTTTTCGCTCAATGAATTCTATGACGATGGGGAAGCGCCTTTACCACTTCCAGACACCTTGAAAGCAAACACCAGTACAGCTAGAGTTGGGCCGGTTCTGATTAGCGATGAAACGGGTACGCAACAAAACGACAATATACTCATGGGCTTTTTCCCTGGAGAAGTCACCGGAATGTATGCAGAACAGTATCGACGCAGAAGCAAAGCCGAATTGGACTTTGATCACACATTGACCGTGGGCTACGCTCAAGACCATGAAGGCTATCTGCTTATCCCTGAAGATTGGTTGGTTGGTGGCTATGAAGCAAACATCAATATTTGGGGCCCCCTTCAAGGCGAACACATCATGGAAGGCAACCTCAAAATGGCCAACGACTATCTTCTCAGCGACTTTATTGAACCTCAGGATCCTACTGGCGAATGGGGAATCGTTCAAATGCCTGAGCGTCCAGTTCCAACATTTTCACCCGATGATACCCCACTCGCAGGAACAACGGTATCGATTATTTCAGAAGATCTCTATCTTCCTTTTGAAACACTTGTTCCTCAACATACGCCAGATTCAAGTTTGCAACGGGTACAAGAAATTGCGCAGTTTATGTGGGAGGGAGGAGATCCTGGTGTTGACAGTCCACTCGTTGTCATTGAAACCAATATTGATGGTCAATGGGTCGAGTTGACATCCCCATCGGGACGAATCATTTCCCAACACACTCCAGATGTCATCTTGATCCACTTGCCAAGTCCGCTCTATCCATATGACGCCATGCAATCGCATCAATATTGGGCTGGGTGGCAAACAGTGGGCAGCCATGGAGATGCCACTGGCTTACCAATCGGTGAATATCGCTTCCATATTTATGGAAACAGTGCATCAAGTACTGGCACAGAGTGGCCTTGGCCAGCTGAACCCTACGAAGTAGTAAGCCCTGCTTTTTCGGTTGAACCCGCTTCGCTGACCATTACACAAGATGGCTCGGATATTCTTGTCAGCCTTGTTGCGCCAGATTGGGGCTATCGTCTCATATCTCTCGATGGAAGCTCAAACGGTGGAAATGCTGTAACCATTCAAGACATCATTTTGGTACACAGCGATGGTTCTGAAGAAATCGTTGATGCAAATGAAGTAATTGTTGAACGGTCGCACACTCGAGTTCAGCTTGACCTAAACGAAACAGTACAATCCATCTACATCGAAGACCTTTATGGTAATTATGGTCAACTTGAGGTTCAATCCAAGTGAAAAAAAAGTTTATTGCAATTGCCGGAACAATGGGTGCAGGAAAATCTAGTCTCGTAGAGTTTCTACATGCGAGATATGGCTTTGAACCGATTTATGAACCGTTCATGGACAATCCGTACTTGGATGATTTTTACAAAGACATGAAACGCTGGTCTTTCCAATCTCAGATATACTTTTTGACCCATAAGTTTCGACTCCATATTGGCCTTCCTGAATTTCAAAATACTGTCATTCAAGACAGAACCATCTATGAAGACGCAGAAATCTTTTGCACCAATCTCTATCAAAATGGGGATATGTCCAAGAGAGATTATCAAACCTACATGGAACTTTACAACAGCATGAGACAAGCTCTACAGCCTCCAGATCTGCTTATCTATCTACGGTGTTCAGTTAAGTCTGTTCAAAAGAGAATCAAGACCAGAGGCCGTGAAAGTGAGCAAAAAATACCGAAGCGATACCTTAAAAGATTACACAATTTATATGAAGACTGGGTCGATCGCTACACTCTTTCTCCTGTCATGATTTGGGAGTCTGACAAATTGGACTATCTCACCGATCTTGTCGATCGTATCGAGTTTCATCAGACCTTCGAGCGGTTTTTAAACACCACAGAAGAAGCCCCTTAGGAACAGATAATAACGGAACCACGGCGGCCATCTAGTTCAACCAGATCCCCTGTTTGAATGAAAGAGGTAATTCCTTCAATACCAGAGACAGCAGGCGTTCCACATTCTCTTGCCACAATGGCTCCATGAGAGAGCATCCCTCCCATTTCCATCACAACTCCCGCCGCAGGAACAAAAAGGGGTGTCCAAGCTGGATCCGTGGAGCGCACAACCAAGATTTCTCCAGGTTGTAATAATCGAGCTTCTGAAATTGATCGCAAAACCCGAGCCTGTCCCCTCACACAGCCTGATGAAATACCGATGCCACGAAAATGAGAGTAAGACAATCCTTGAGGATTATCCTCGCTTCGTAAAATGTATGGTGGACGCTTCCCGACTGACCAGTCTTGTTGTCTTTCATTCCATTCTTGCTGCCGCTGTTGTATCAAAGCCGACCATTTATTACCAGGGTTGTCACCGACCATTGTGGCTTTGACGATGCTCTCAAGTTCGTCAGCCATCAACCATTGCACATCCAACTCTAATATCTCTCCGACTTGTCCTAAAGTGCGCTTCCAAGACAACAGCAATTGGTCAAATGCAAATCTTTGAGCTTCTCGTAAATAAAGATACCGCTGAACATCTCGAACCAGTATCTGTTTGGATTTTGACAGTCTATTGTAAATAGCATGTGCTTTTTCTTGAGAAAGAAACTCAGTCTCAAGCGGCTCAACTTGATCTCTGAGAATATCAATCAAAGGTTCGAGTTGTTCAGGTGATTCACACCAGCGAGTACAAAATAACTCCCATGAGTTCGGCGCACGGTGACCAAACTCCTCAATAAATGACTTCAAGTCGATGTACCCATTTGCGAGTTTCCATATTGACTGATTGGTCAGTGTTGTAGGTGAAGTCCGATGAGAACGCAAAACCTCAAAGCACTCCACTGATGTCAGTTCCCGCTTCAACCACCAGAATGCAAGTTGGTATCCAAGATTGGCAAAGAGTAAAGAACAAATGTGAATCCCAATATACCGCTGACTCAGTGCACTGAACGCTTGATGCTTACTCCATAAACCATAAAGAGAGTTCTTTTGATGCTCACGGTGAATCGCTTCATGCATTTCCAACTCAAAATCAGTCCAATCTAACCAGTTAATAAATGGATTCCAACTGAATCGTCTCCATCGCTTCTCCGAAATCGTTTCTCTAAGAATACTGAGATAAAAGTGAAAATCAGGGAGTCGAACATAAGATCTTTTGATCTCAGCTGTTTCATCATCAGGAAGAAGTTCAAGCATAAAACCCAATGGACGAGCACCAGGCCACTTAAATATTAAATGCCGAAACGGACTAAGGTTAAGGTAAGGCGCATGCTCATGTAACCGAAGAGCTCGATCGCCATTGTAAAAGACCTTTGCCGTCTTCGGATATTCAATCAAATGGCTTAGTTGATTCGCAATGAGTGACCAAGATAAGGGACGGGCTGGCTCGTGCCATCTCTCACCGATAAATGCTTGGCTCCAAAGTGTATCGCTTTGACCACCACGAATCTGGGTGGTTACAGCACGACTCTGCAGTAAAAAAAGCTGCCCCTTAAAAATCGCCCATTCCAAATCTTGTGGCTTACGAAAATGCCGTTCAAGACCTAACGCTGTCTTCCAAATTTGATCAAGATGGATTTTCGAGACAGGGACTTCTGAAGGAACCGAAGAGTCCGTCAGAGTTGGACCATGTCTCAATTGGATTCTTAAACCAATTGGAAACAATGTTTTTGGTCGACTCAGCACATAGGAATCAGGAAGAACAAATCCCGAAACCACATGTTCTCCCGTGCCTGGATAAGCCTCAATGATCAATTCATCCCACGCCCCTGTCATTGGATTGACTGAAAAGCAAACTCCTGCATGGGTCGGATTAAGTTGGCTTTGTAGCAAGACAGCCATTCCAGCAGCCGGAGCAATTTGAGGGCCTCGATACAGCAAAACCCGTTGCGAGTAGTAACTGGCCCAACAATTTAAAATGGCCTTTTTCAGACCATCCAATGTAATGACATTCAGTGTACTTTCGTATTGACCTGCAAAACTTTTTTGAGCACCATCTTCATCTACTGCACTTGAACGAACAGCAACCATTGGTCCAAGTTCAGTAAAAATATTTTGCAACGGCTTCGTGAGGGTTAATGGCCAAACGCCGTTGAGGATTCGTTCACTGAGAAGCCTGTCTCCACCTGAAATTGCTTGTTCCCACAACGCATTGTATTTTAAAAACTCTTCAAACCATTTCGTGCTAATTACAAGGCTTTTGGGAACTTTGTATCCCAATGTTTTTAATCGAGCTAAGTTCAAAGACTTTTGCCCAATTAGTTTGCATTTGTGATGTTCATTAAGTCTTAAAAACAAGGGAATACCAACAACAATCGTCACAGTTGACGCTGACAACGATTAACCTTAAATGATCTGTCTCAAACAGGTTAAGACAAAATCCATTAACAGACATCTTGAGAGTAGATCATGGCGACCGGCATTTTTAAAACCCCTCCTCCAAAAAATGAAGCAATAACTCCCTTTTCACCTAATACAGATGCCCGCCTCTCCTTGAGACGAGAACTTGAAGCCTGTACGCAAGATGTGATCGAAATCCCATGCTATGTCAATGGTCAAGCCATCCGGACCGGTCGTACTGTTGAAATTCGAATGCCATCAGATCATCAAACCGTTCTTGCAATTGCGCATTTGGCCACACCAGAGATTACCAATCAAGCGATTGAAGGTGCATTGAAAGCCAAACATGATTGGGAGAATCTCCCTTGGCAAGAAAGAACAGCTGTCTTTCTGCGTGCTGCAGCATTGCTTGCTGGACCATGGAGAGACCGTCTCAACGCCACGACAATGCTTGGTCAGGCCAAGACATGTCACCAAGCAGAAATAGATGCGGCTTGTGAATTAATCGACTTTTGGCGATTTAATGCGCACTATTATGAACAAATATTAAGTGAACAGCCTCCGGTATCTCCAACAGGTATTTGGAACCGCCTCGATTATCGCCCACTCGAAGGCTTTATCTTTGCAGTGACACCATTCAACTTTACATCCATCGCAATAAATCTCCCATGTGCACCAGCCATGCTTGGCAATGTTGCTGTTTGGAAACCTTCAATTACTCAACTCTACTCAGCTTGGGAAGGCATGCAGCTACTGATCGAAGCCGGTCTTCCACCAGGCGTTATAAACTTTCTGCCTGGTCAGGGTGCAGATGTTGGTGACATTGCCATTACGCATCCTGATCTTAGTGGACTTCACTTTACGGGTTCAACAGGCACCTTTCAACACCTTTGGAAAAAGATTGGCGACAATATTGGGTCTTATAGAAGCTATCCCCGTATTGTTGGCGAAACTGGGGGCAAAGACTTTATCCTTGCCCATACATCAGCAGATGTAAATGCATTGGCACCAGCCATAGTGAGAGGTGCTTTCGAATACCAAGGTCAAAAGTGTTCTGCAGCCAGTCGGATTTATGTTCCTCGTTCGCTTTGGTCGAACCTAAAATCTAAAGTTTTAGACATTATGTCAGAACTTAAACAAGGTGATATTAGAGATTTCAGCAATTTTACGAGTGCAGTGATTGACGAGCGGGCCTTCATTAAACACTCTGATTATCTTGACATTGCCCATTCCTCTGCCAATGTTATCCATGGCGGCAACGCCGATAGAACGACGGGGTGGTTTATTGAGCCTACCCTAGTCCAAGTGGACGATCCCAAACATCGGTTAATGGGAGAAGAGATTTTTGGACCCATTGCCACTGTATTTGTTTACGACGACAACCAGTGGAGTGAAGTTATCGATTCGGTGAACACGACATCTCCCTATGCTCTAACAGGAGCTATATTTGCAAATGAACGGTATGCAGTTCAAGAAGCATCACAAAAATTACGAAATGCTGCTGGAAACTTCTATGTCAATGACAAACCGACAGGTGCAGTTGTTGGGCAGCAACCTTTTGGTGGCGGACGGGCTTCTGGGACCAATGACAAAGCTGGAGCACCACTCAATCTCCTTAGGTGGCTCAGCCCAAGGACCATCAAGGAGAATTTTAATCCACCAAAGCATTGGGATTATCCCTTCTTAAAATAGCATTTGACATTCAAAGCGAAACCAACTAATAAGGAAGTAATCAGACTTCTCTTTGTACGGTCAAAGATGAAGCACACAAGAATGTAATACCCTGCTGTACAACAATCAGCAGTTTCACGCGCTCAGTTCCAATGGTACCGCGCAGCTTTGAAAAATCAACACCAGCCGACACAAGTTCAGTCGGCAAAAGCGTCCTTCATTTCACGGAGGGAACTACGATGAATCATGAATATTGATCCAAGCAACCCCTTAATTGTACAAGGAGATGGTTCCATCTTATTGGAAACCAATCACCCAAAGTACGAAGAAACCAGAGAATTTTTGGCTCTATTTGCTGAACTTGAAGCAAGCCCAGATCAA
>JAYYJC010000527.1:0-5970 GCA_036146655.1 Myxococcota bacterium
GGTTCAAATCAAGGGAAGAGTTTGGTCCTATTTGCTTTGATTGTACCCGCAATAATGTAAAGCTGAATGTTCTCCAGAGAATTGGTGCCCTCTTTTTAAAAAAGTGTATCGTAAGTGGTTTACGATGCGGTAATTTTAAAATTTTATTCTATTAAGTAGTGGAACTCAATTTCAAGCACTAAATGGTTTATTGCGCTCATAACTATTTCGATGTTTACTTATTAATTGGTATGAATGATCGATAAGGATGATTGAGCATCGGTGTAATCTAAGAATATTTTGTACCCAATCGATTAAGAGAATTATTTCTAAATACTTAGTGGTTTTATTTAAATACTTTAGTTGATCGATTTTCATGACAATCTGTATTTGATTGTTTGATATTTCAACAATTTAAAGCCAGTTGAAGGCACATCCAGGCATCTGAATGTGATTTTTTATAAATCAGTGGCTACTGTAGATGTTCTTATTTGTTGGCATCTCGTCTGATTCAAGCTCCGAATTGTGTTTTTGATGCGCTTCTTCAATCATTAGATTTTGAATTGATCTTGAGTGAATGGAAACCATATGATTTTTGATTTAATACTCTAAATCATATGGTTAAACCTCATAAATTCAAATATGAACTCTTCTATAGATAAAGAATGAAACCATTATTTTCAAAATTTTTTCTTGTATTAACAGTTTTCAATTTAACCTTATTTGTTTAATATAAAATCATCAAAATGGTAGGTACAACATATATAATTAGCGAATAACACTATTCAAAATAGAGAAAGTTTTTTCTTTTTTTGACCTTCGATGGCGTTATTGATTTGACTACACATATCAAGGAGGTTCAGAGCCAATTTTGTCTGTTCGAGGTTGATTGAATGATGATATTTTCACCGTACAAATTGATTTTATAATTATCATTAAAGTATTGTTTTTTAACATAAATAGGATGTAATTTTTTGATGATTTTGAGTGTATCTTGGTCCTCATTCCATGTGATTTTGATTTGCGTCGGCTAGACTGTTTTTGTCCGCCACGAAAGAATGATTTTAGAGGTTTTCCCCATTCTAATGTCTGTGGTGGTTGTATCTGCGTCACTGAGATTTCGAAAATAGTCTTCTTCAATCCACTTTGTTTGTAATCTTCACTTGGAATAAAAGTCTTACAAATAGATCCCTATAAACCTGAAACTGCAATTAGATTTGTTAGAATTCTATTGGGACTCTATTTGGGTCACCTGTGCTGTCTATTCGCCGTGCTACGAATTGAGGTCATCCATGTCAAACTACCGAGCTCCAGATTTTTCTCGACCGATCTACGCTGAACTTCCCAATTGTAAGTTTGTGCCAGCCCCAAAGGATGCTTGTCTTCCAGAAGGCTTTATGTGTACAACGAACTTTCCGACCTATGTAAAGGTTAACAATCGGTGGCGGTTGCCCATTGAGCCAAGAATGGATGCTCATATTGTGTGGTGTCCAAACACGGATTTGCTCAAAATTTGTGAATTCAGATGTATCCGAAAGGGAGATTTGGTGGCCGTCGCTGAGGCTGAAGATGGCTCTGAAGGCGTTTTGGTTTGGGAGCACGGGTTTTCAAGCGAGCATGAAGCCCAAGAAGACGCTTTTGGTTTTATGCGTTCTGAAACCAGCCGCGAAAAGCCCATCAATTATGAAAAGATATTTGATGCATTTAAACGCAACAAAGGTCAGCAGGGACATATCATCTGGGTGGTTGGTCCTGCGTTGGTTCACGCCCGAGGCCGAGAAGCGCTCATATGGCTCATTCAAAATGGCTATGTTCATGCTCTTTTAAGTGGAAATGCTGTCGCTGTTCATGATGTTGAGGCGGCTTTGTATGGATCTACTTTGGGCATGAAGGCTGACGGCAGTGGGGAAGCTGGGGGACATTCATTTCATATGCGTGCCATTAATACCGTTAAGTGCGCCGGCTCAATCGAGAAATTGGTTGAAGATGGACAGTTGACCAGTGGAATTATGCACGCCCTTACCAAAGCAGAAGTTCCGTATGTCTTAGCAGGTTCTATTCGGGATGATGGACCGTTGCCTGAGACCTTAACAGATGCAGTTTTGGCTCAAGAAGCCATGCGAAAACACACCACAAAGGCGACCATGGTTGTCATGGTGGCCACTGCTTTGCATTCGATCGCTGTCGGCAACATGTTGCCCACATTTTGTATGAAAGCCGATGGTCAAATTGAAGAGATAGTGACTATTTGTGTCGATCAAACTGAGTTTTTAGTTTCAAAGCTAAAAGACAGAGGTACACATCAAGCTTTCGGGGTGGTCACCAATGCCCAAGATTTTATGCGCTTGTTGCAACTTGAACTTCAACAGCGGCACGCATGAGTACGGCCAGTGGTGAACTTCAGAGCGTTGGCTGGCGACGCCTTATGCTCGTATTTGCGCTAGGCTTTGCCTTCTTTGTTATTCGCCGTCAACTGACAGAAAGTACCTGGGTTCCCATGGGCGCCGATTGGGACTCTTGGCTCCAAGGAGCTGTTTCCCTGCGTTTCGGTGGATCCTATCCCATGGTGCGTTGGCCGCTCTTTGGCTTTTGTGTTGCTGTGGTGGATTTTTTACTGCCAACACCTCTGCATATCTCTGCGCAGCTCCTGTCGATGGCTTCTGTTGCTGGATCTGCAGCGGGTCTTTTTTGGATTTTGGGCCGTTTGTTTTCGAATAATTTTTGGGCCTGGGTGGGCTGGTTCTTTTGTTTGACCTTTCCACTTAATATGAGTTTTGCTGAGTGGTGTTCTTCCTATGCTTTATGGGGCTGTGCCTGCGTTTGGACGGTTGTTTCGCTTTTTGAATACCACCACAGCCGTCAATTGAAGTGGGCTTTTGGTATGGGGGTTGGCACCGCATTTAGCTTGGCCATCATGGCCAAAGGATTGGCATTGGGTGCATTTTTCGGTGTGTTTTCAATCGCCCTTCTCCTCTTAAGTGGTCGTCGTTTTGGGTTGAGCTTTGCATTCTTTGTCTTACCTTTGGTCATCGCATACTTGTCGTACGCTCATTTTGATCATGAGTTAAAGTCACTTGATGCCCACATCGCATCTGTGGATTTTGCTCGTAATCGGCCATTGAAGGCAGGACACATCTATGATCCGACAGAAGATCCCCACGCATATGCCAGTAAAGGATATGTCTTTGGACAGTCTATGAGTCCCAAAACAGTTTTAGATGCCTTGCAGTTCAGTGCTCAGTCTGTCGAGCCAGAACAGCGGCAACGCAATTACCAACGGTCCACTCAAATCATACAAACGGCCTTTCCTTCTTTGTCAAGCGTGTACTTGGTTTATCTCTGTCTTTCGTTTGTTGGATTGATGGTGTTTTGCCGAAGAGGGTGGGTGTGCTGGCTTTCTGCGTCCGCTATTCTTTTGTCAAGCGTTCCCAGCTTGTTTGTTGAATTTAATATGCGTTTCCTTATTCCATCAACGGCAGTGGGTGCACTGCTTGTTATTGCACCGATTGCTGCAATTGCTTCAGCGATTCCCAAATTTGGATCTCTTGTCGGTGCGAGTATGGCACTCGGCGTGTGGTTCACGACCCCTTCCTCTGATCATGAAGCGACATTTAATTGGCTAGATGCATTGTTGGTCAAAGGAAAGCAGGGGATTTGGATAGAATCTCAGTTGCCAAAAGGGATAGTTCATGTGATCGCACCACCAAGCATTGGGGTTCCTGTTGCAGGCGCAAGAGGCGGTCACTTAATTGTTCCTGGTTCAAGTCAACTTGACCAGCCTTTTGCCATTCCAGAGTCTGATTTGGTTTTAATGTGGGTTGATTTTCCGGACTGGGCAAAAGAAGGAGAGATTTTTACAATTTCACCAATGATGCCTCCATTTCCTGAAGGACTTACTCAGCTAGAAGGACGGAAAGTCCTTAAGCGTCACCCACTCTTTCAAAGTGGTGCCGGAGTGGTCGTCTTGGGGGCTTTAATTGACTCCCAATAAGGCCTCTTTCAGGTTTGAAGAGGCTGGCGCAGGTCCAAGATAGATTGTGTAGACTGCATTCATGAAATCTTGTCCAGGAATGGTTCCTTTTTTTTGGCCTTTGACAAAAATGCTGGTTCCATCTTCGGGGGTATAATCAAAAATGATTTTATCTCCAGTGGTAAAATCTTCCATCCAGCCGGTACATTTCTGAATGGCCTTTCGCGTTTCGGTGGAGATTTTGGGATTTTTTGCGAAGTTCTCTTCAAGTGTTTCAATCATCTGAGCTTTTGTGACACGGGGATAGATGAATTGAAGCGTCATTCTCTTGGCTGTATTTTGTTGTATGATTGTATCTGCGTCTGACGAAGGTTGTGGCAGATAGAGTGCCGCAACATAGATGTCAATCCAATACTTTTCTCTGAGGCCTGCCCCATTGAGGATCAAAGCGGTCTCATTGATTTTGACTTCATCCGGAAATGTTATTCCAGCAACCGTTTGTGCAATGGCGAATGCGGGCCAAAGTAGATTCATGATTTTTGAAGGTAGCTGAATACATTGCGTCCTATTTGGATGCGATCGCCTGGTGTAAGTGACCGTTTCTGAACCGCTCCACCGTTGATGCTGACATGGGTAAACCATCGGCACTTTTCAAGGATGTGTCGCTTTCCATCCCATGTGACAACGGCACATGTGCCGCCTGTCCACCATCCGCTTACATTAATCATTGCGGTTTGATCTCCAAAGGTCAGTGGATTGCCTTCTGGATAGTATTTTTGGCCGTCTTCGCCGACCACACATCCATTTTCGAGAAGCCCTTTTTCTTTGATCATTGCAGCAGCTTCACGGCTTGACAGTTTAAATGTGGCGTCTTGACTGGGTTGTGCATTTTTTGGATTGTAATTTGGGAGGTATCGGATGGCTTTGCCTCTGTAAAACTTATCTTCTTGCCTGTCTCCTAGGAAGACCAAAGTAAATGTCCCCCCTATTCTAAATTCTTCTTGAGATTGAACAGTGCCTTCGTTGGTCCTTTTATTTTTGATGTATATTCCATTTTGAGAACCCAAATCTTCAATGTGGATCGTTGTGTCTTGGACGGTAATCCGTGCATGTTCTTTGCTAATTGAGGCATTTGGTAAGATGAGATCGCATTCGTCTCCTCGTCCAATGACAATCTTTGATTTGGTGATTTCAAATATTTGATCTTGTTGATAGGTAAACTTTATGAGTAGTTTTGGCATTTGATATCGGGGGTTTATGAAGATTTGTGGGTCTATTCTATCGTTTCTCAACCATTCAGGCTTCTTTATTATTCAAAATTTATGCGGTTTCTCCGCTCTATCCACAACGGCTGCTGAACCGTTTGTTTTGTTGTGCTAGATATAATATGTTCTCTTGAAACCATAGGATATTCATTATGGAAACAGAAGGCTTGAGCCCTGCACAACAGATTCGCTTAGATAACATTGTCGCCTTGTTTCAGTCTCTCGATAAATTGGTCAGAGGAATGAAACTCTATGAAGGGAAAGGGCCCTTGGTAGAACGCTTGTTTGATACCCTCTCACAAAAAACAGCGGACTCACTGGAGAGCGGTGAGTTTACACTCTCAATTACACCAATTGGACCCACTTATTTGGGGGAGGCTGTATTAGAAGATGGAAAGCCGCCAAGTTATTTGTTTCAAATGTACTGTGATGGCATTAGAGAACTGACTTTTGTGCCTGGTGTACCAGATGATGAGCTAAAAAACTTGGTTGAAGTCCTTTTTACTGAAATCAAAGACCCCAACGAAGACATCGTCACCATGATGTGGAAGCAGTCATTTGGTCACATACGATATTATGCGGTAGACACTTTGGGGATTCAGGTTGGAGATGACGACAATGTGAAGCTAAAAGCAAAGTCAGCTGATCAGCTTAAGTCGAGTGAGTTTGGTGAGAAGATGAAAATGAGTTCATCTGATATCCGACTGTTACGCTCTAATGATCAGTTGCTTTGGATGAGGGAAAGCCGTTCTCCTG
>JAYYJC010000528.1:0-6591 GCA_036146655.1 Myxococcota bacterium
GATGACCTTGGCAAGGGTGGCGGCGCTGGTAGTATTGTTCCAATGCATCATCTTCCTGAATCTTCGATGGCCATACGAGCCACGAATACTAAGAGCCGTTTCGATGAAAATGAAACCCTGAAGGACATGTTCCCTGAACCAGAGCATCCAACCTATCGATTTGCAATGGCTGTTGATCTCAACCGTTGCACAGGGTGTGGTACTTGTGAAGTCGCATGCTATGCAGAAAACAACATTCCGGTCACTGGTCCCGAAGAAGCTCGCCTATCCCGCCGCATGGGATGGATTAGATTGTCAACCTACTGGGAAGGCGATGGTGAAACGCCTGATATTCGCTTTCAGCCCAATATGTGTCAGCAATGTTCACATGCGCCTTGTGAGGGTGTATGTCCTGTACTAGCAACATATCATAACATTGACGGGCTAAATGCCATGATCTACAACCGTTGTGTGGGTACCCGTTATTGCGGTAACAACTGTCCGTACAGCGCTCGTCGTTTCAACTACCATACATACCGCTGGCCGGATTCTTTTAATCTCATGTTGAACCCCGATGTCATGGCGCGTGAAATGGGCGTTATGGAAAAATGTACTTTCTGTGTCCAACGCATTCGGTCTGTTAAGGACGAACACCGTGACCAAGTCGGTTTCGATGGACAAGGTTCAGCTGCACCTGAAGAAAATTTTCTTAAGTTGACAGCATGTGCTCAAGCCTGCCCATCAAATGCCATTACTTTCGGAAATCTGAATGACAAAGAAAGCGCTTTGGCAAAATCGTTCGAAGAGCCCAGAGCCTATAAGTTCCTTGGCGAACTGAATACCAAGCCTGGGGTCGCTTATCTTTCTCGTATCGTTCATGAAAAGAGTGCTCAATGGGAGCATGCCTTTGGTGAACACCATGGCGGCAGTCATGGGGATGGGCACGGGGCTGAAAATGGTCACGGAGAAGCGCATGGTCATGAACACAACGGTTCTGAAAATCACGGTCACTAGTATTTTATTTAGGAGCATTGAATGAGTGCAACACAGCAACGCTTAACCTATGGAAAGGTCACAGCGGACATTCTGAAGCCGATGTTCAATATGTCGGCAGGATATCTTGGACTACTGGGTATTTCTGTGGCCACCCTACTTTATGGCGGCTACTGCTGGTATTATCAGCTTACACACGGTCTAGGAGCTGCTGGCTACCAGCCGCCAGTATTCTGGGGAGTGTACATCACCACTTTCGTATTTTGGATTGGTATTGGTCACGCCGGAACGCTAATTTCAGCAGTTTTATTCCTCTTTCGTTCTAAATGGCGAACGGGAGTCTACAGAGCATCTGAAGCAATGACAATCTTTGCTGTAATGACTGCAGGCCTCTTTCCTGCCATCCATGTGGGTAGAGCCTGGAACGCTTATTGGCTCTTTCCATATCCCAATCAGCGTCAACTCTGGCAAAACTTCAAGTCCCCATTGATGTGGGATGTTTTTGCGGTATCCACTTATTTCTCAGTTTCAACGATCTTCTTCTACATTGGGCTTATCCCCGATATAGCTGCAGTTCGAGATCGTACCCGTGGTGTTATCCATAAAATATACAAGGGATTGGCATTGGGGTGGTACGGAACAGACCGTCAATGGCGTCACTACATGGCCGCTTACGGATTTTTTGCTGCCTTTGCAACACCTTTGGTTCTTTCCGTGCACTCTGTCGTATCTTGGGACTTCGCAATGGCACAAACCATGGGTTGGCACTCAACCCTGTTTCCACCCTATTTTGTAGCTGGAGCGATTTTCTCTGGTTGTGCAATGGTGATTACGCTGCTGTTGCCGCTGTCCGTTATTTTCAAATGGGACAGAGCAGCAGATGGCTCAGTCACCACTGAGTCCACCGAAAGACAAGGATATATTTCAACTTGGCACTTTGAACAACTTGCCAAAATGTGCTTATTGACGGGTGGTATCCTCACTTATGCTTATGCTGTAGAACATTACATCGCATGGTATTCCGATAACCCATATGAATGGGGAATCTTTCATTACCGTTTGACTGGGGAATACGACTGGGTCTTTTTTATGATGGTCTTCTGTAACTGTCTTGCCCCGCTGGTTTGGTGGAAGCGCTCTTTGAGACGAAACTACACAGTTCTTATGATCGTGTCCATACTAATCAATGTGGGTATGTGGTTCGAACGCTACAATATTATTGCGAGTGCTTTGGCTCACCAATACGACCCAGCAGCTTGGACACTCTACACACCCAATTGGGTTGAATGGGGCATTATGCTCGGTTCTTTTGGTTGGTTCATGATGTGGTTCCTTCTCTTCATCAAAGTAATGCCAAGTGTGGCCATTGCTGAAATCAAGGAATTGGTTCGTCCACCTCTTCGTTCAGATTCACAAGCTGCGGCCAAGTAAGGAGCTCTAGTTATGAGTGCTGTATTTTATGAAAACACTGCCAGTAAAGGCACAGTTAAATCAGTCTATGAACACTTGGATAGTCTTGTGGATGCCGTTGGTACCTTAAGAAAAGAAAAGATTAAGGATTTTATTGTCACATCACCGCTTCCACGGCATGACATTGAAGAAGCCATCTACGGACACGAGCGAAGTCCAGTACGCTGGTTTACTCTTACTGGTGCGTTATTTGGGGCGTTTATGGGCTTTGCCCTGTGCTCCATTACTCATTTAAACTGGGCGATGATTATTCCAGGCGGGAAACCACTCGTTTCCATCCCCGCATTTATTGTCATCATGTTCGAGTCAACTGTTTTGTGGGGATGTTTGTTCACTCTGCTTGGAATGATTGGATTGACAAGACTACCAGGCACCAATTTGCAAGTAGAAGTGCAAGATCCACGGTTCAGTGATGACAAGTTTGGACTAATCGTTAACAACCTCACTCGAAAGCAAGCAGAAAAGGTCACCCAAATCTTGAAAGACAATCACGCCATGCAAGTTCTGAATGGTTACGACTATGCCAAAGAAGAGCCCCCTCCTCCGACAAACGAAGATCTCGAAGCACTTGGATTCGAAGAAGACAAAATCAACACTGATATGCTCTGGAAACTGGGCGCTGTTGTAACAGTCATGGTCTTTGCTTCCATCGTCGGGGTAAAAATGACTTTTGAGTATGTGGTATCACAGCAGTTGGATGATTGTGGGTACAGTTACAGCGAAGCTGCGGTTGCGCCATCTTATCAAGTCAACGCTCGACGCACAGACAAGTGTAATGCGAAAGGAGCAGAACAATGAACATCAAAAAAGGACTTGCTAGCCTTGGTGGTCTTATCGCACTAACTGCGACAGCTTATGCCTTCCCTTGGGACATTGACCTCGTGGACTCAGTATTCTACCGTGGGTACGAATGGGAAATGGCAACACCACAAGAAGGTTCTGTGACACAAAACCTCTATCGCCCATACAACTACGACGAAGCGACTCTTGCAGAAGCGAATGGTGACAACAGAGTTGCCATGGGCATCTATTACGGAGCCAACGCAGACCTGCTGAAATCTCCGTTTGAATCTCCTTCTGAACTCGACATTCAAACGGGTGAAGAACGGTTTCGCTATTACTGCCAAACCTGTCATGGGGTCAAGGGCACCGTCAAAACAAAAGACGAGAAGGACTGGGAAGTTTCAAAACGTTGGGCTGCGCCCATTCCCGCACTTGCTGCCATCAACAAACAAGGTAAAGTTTCGCTCACCGGTGGAATGAAGCCTGGTGGCATGTTGTATCTATATATCAAGAATGGATTTGGTCGAATGCCCGCTTATGGTCATGCCATGAACGACAATGAGATCTGGCAAGTCGTACACTACATTGAATCCCTCAACGGTCAACAATTTTAACATTAGCTGGAGCACACGATTATGAGTTCCGAAACTCCAAACTTTGAGCCTATGCTGCGTGCGATACCAAACCGCACGGTACCCAGCAACATTAGAAATGGTTCTTTGGCACTTGCAGCGATAGGCATTGTGGCCTCTCTGTATGGCTTTCTCGGCGGAGATGCCGAGCTGGTTCATCGCGCTCAAGGTGCATTTATAACTAACTTCATGTACTTTAACGGTATCGCCACCGGTGGCTTTCTTCTCGCCACCATTGGTATGGTCACACACTCACGTTGGCCCCGTCGTTTCAAGCGGTTGTCTGAAGCATTCGCCATGTTTATGCCTGTGACATATGTCCTTTTAATAGCATTTTTATTGCTTGGAGGTATTGATGCCTACCCATGGGCTCACGAATCTATGCCACCACATAAGGCCATCTACTTTGACAAGACATTTTACATCGCTCGTTTGGTCATTGGGCTTGGAATACTGATTGCACTTTCCCAAATCTTTGTTCGAGCGAGCCTAAGAGCAGATATCGGCGTCGCAAAAGAAGAAATGTCCAAACTTGGTCTTGCCATTCCTGAGAAATGGGAGTCTATGATCGGTGGCTGGTCCGGTGCTGACGCAGAAGTACAAAAAGCTCAAAGCAAAATGCTCACTATGTCCCCCATTATCATTGTTGCTTATGCATTAATATTTTCAATGGTTTCCGTTGATGTATCCATGTCTCTGGCTCCGCACTTCTTTGCCAATATGTTTCCAGCTTGGTATTTCATGTCAGCAATCTGGTCTGGTCTCGTTTACTTAGCGATTTTCAGTATTCTTGGGTCTAAGTGGTTGGGCACATCAAACCTAATGAAACTCAATTTTTACCATGACATTGGGAAACTGACATTCGCATTTTGTATGTTCTGGGGATACACCACATTTGCCCAATATCTTCCCATTTGGTACGGGAACATGACAGAAGAAATCGGATACATTCTCTATCGAACCCATGGCGAAGTCTTTGGTACCATGAGCATGGTCACACTCGTCCTTTGTTTCGCAGCACCATGGTCCATTTTACTGTCTCGTGAGTTGAAGAAACAGCCTAAATCTTATGTGTGGATCATTGGTATGGTTGCCGTAGGTATCTGGTGTGAGCGCTATATTGTAAATATGCCCAGCATACACTCTTATCACATGCATGAAAGCACATCTCTGCCATTGGGTATTGTGGAAATAGGCATGAGTCTGGGTTTCTTGGGTCTCTTTATTTATGTGGTGACAAACTACCTAAAAGACAAGCCTGGCGCAGTTATATCTGATCCGTTGATGCAGCCTGATCCTGAGCATGTACATGTGCACCCACATGTAGCAGAGGCACATCACTAAAAAATCTAAGGCAAGTAATCAAAACAGCCACTGGTTTACCAGTGGCTGTATTTGTTTTAGCTCAGGTTGAGGATTTTTATCCACTTAAAACAGTCGCTCTTCGCAAACCTTCTCGAAACTCGGATTTATTGGGCATTAGTTCCAACGCTTTGGAAAAACAAGCACATGCTTCTCGCTTATCAAAACGCATGATGGCCATTTCACCTTTTTTACTCAAAAGGTCTGCAGAGTTCACGATTAAATCACGCTCCACCACCTTCAATCTGTATTCTCGTCGACTTGAGTCTGTTTTAAGCATCTGGTATGCCTTTTTAACTTGGTTGCGTATTTGAGAGATCTCAGAATCATATTCCTGAAGCAATGAACCCAACCGTTCATCAGAAAATTCGGCTTTTTTGTTTTGATACGCTTTCTCAACCTCATTGGGTAAGCATATCCAATGAACTTCCAATATATCAAATAAGCTTCCTCTTTGTAGAACACGAACCAAGTTTCTCACTCGCTCGGCAAACTGTTCTCTCGAACGCACACCACCTTCTGTTTCAGAATACTCAAATAATCCAAAGGAATCAAAAGCGTAAAAGAACGACGATGTTTTGCTTCTTGATAAGGGTGAAATACTAAATATTTCTCGTAAACGGTATGGTTTTGTGCCAATAATTTTAGCCAATTTGGCTTCTTCTTTCGTCAAACCCATCGTCTCAACAAACTGATGAGCTTGCTCAGTGTAATACACATAGTGATTGATGTGGGCAGCTGTGAACCGTCCTATTTCATCAAAAGACATGTGCCGTGATTCTGTGTATCTGCGACGGTACAATACCGAACCCAAACTAATCTTGGGAACGATGAATGTTTCAGGTAGATTTTCAAGTTCATAAAAAAGTGCTGAACCTGTTTTCATGTTGATGGTGCGGTCAAAAATAAACTCAACCTGTTTGCCTAAAATCATAATTAACTGAGGATAAGTAATCAGCTTCAGTTCCATAAACGCTTCGCCTTGGCGTATCTGCTTTTCTTCCATAATCCGTAGAGACTCACCAACCTGTTCCTCTGTGATTTGTTTGGCTTGCAACAACAACATGCCAAGTACTTCGTCTTGTATGAGTGGTTCAGAACGCCAAGCCATGGGAGACCCTTTTTCAAAGTATCCATATCGAGTTTGCTGTCCGTCTTGAATGACGAGCAATCCGGTCTTGAAACCACTTGAGATTTTCATCAAAAAATCAAGATACTCACCCTTCTCAAAGGATGCCGTATAGCTTGGGGTTAAGTGTTCCGTTGGTGGTATAATCAGACCTCGAGTAAATGTGCGTTGCTGTCCTCCCCCACCCACAGGACGGTTTGCGAGTTCACTTCTTAGTTTTTGAAGTTCATCCTCATGTTGCTT
>JAYYJC010000529.1:0-15798 GCA_036146655.1 Myxococcota bacterium
ATCGCCAAAGTTTGGTCCTCGAATAAATTCGAAGGTGACCGTCTCACCTGGAACTGCAATATTTGGGCTCGTTCGAATGCGTAAGTTTGGAACTGGTTTATTTTTGATATACAGTGAACTTGAACCCAATCCGTCTGCAAAAACACTCAACTCGTAACCTAAGAAGGTTTGAGCCATTGGGCGTTTTTCAGGAACGGAAGGCTTGTAACCCTTAAAAGTTATGGTCAATCCTCCAATAAGTGTTTCCGTTCTTGGGGAGGCCGTCTGAGCAGTGCGAAACTTATTTGCAATGCAACTTTCTTCTTTTGTGGACAGTTGAGTTGAGCTAGATACAAAAATTTCTGGTTTTTTGGAATTGGGTTTTGAAAACCAACTCATTTCAATAGCACTGTCTTTTGTTGATTTGTCTTTAAGACAAGTCCGTGCGTCAAACTTAAGATCTTCCCAAGCGCTATTCCATGGTGATAACTTTCCATCCCAGAAACGAATGGTTGGATTGGGATACGAACTGTTTGGTAGCACATAGCTGATGTTAATTATCCGGGCTGTGCCTGTTTTAAATCTAATGCTTTTGACGGCTTTGGCCATGCATTTACGAACAGGTGAGTTTGCATTTGTTGCAGCAACGATCCCATTTCCTTTAATAAAAACATTTAAATTAACAGTTTGTTTTGACTGATACCCGCTCACATACCGGCGACAGACATTCAGTTTGCTTTCTAGCTGCTCAAGTTTGATTTGGTCTCCAATTGGTAAATTTTCGCTGTTAGAAAGATATACTGCCTGTTTAAATGCCACTGCTTCTGCTTGTGTTGAAGGACGATAAGGCAATGATGGCTTGACCACATTTATCGGTTTACCGGGATCCAACTGAACCAGTGCGATGCCGTTGTTATCTGTTTGGGTTTTGATGCCTGAGTCAGTGTTGTCCCAACTTCTTTTGATTGTGACACCATGATTTCTGAGTGGAACATTGTCTGGTGTCGCCACTCGAATAAACAACCTGTTGTTGACGCCCTCTGAGAGACCACCCCACTCGGTAAGTGCTTCCAATTGAATTGGGTCTTTGCTAAGCTTTATTTTGGAACCGTTCCATATGGTTTCACCTGCGTCATCGGTGACTTTAAACTGAATATTGATTGCGGCTTGGCCTACAAGGTCGTTTGGTATTTTTGGAAGTTCCAGCTTGAACTTTCCTTTAGAATCGGTCTTTAGCTTCCGAGAGATTTTTTTTTCGTCGTTCCAGCTGATTGGAGGCATCCATTCAGACACCTCTTTGTCCATTGACCACACTACTTCAACATTGGCTTTTTGAACTGGAGCCCCAGATGCATATCTGGCAACGGCTTCTAGTTCGGGTTTGTCCATGGGCAGATAGTGGGTCTTGTTTGTCTCGCTGGTAACAGTAAAGCGGGGGAGGGTAAAAGGTTCAACGGTAACCTTTTGAGATTTCAAAAAATCTCCCGATTCAAATTCAATTGTCCATTGCCCGGTGGGTGCTTCGTTTGAAAGGTGAAATTCTACGGCACTTACTCCCCATGGCTCAGTTCGGCGTTCCTTTTCTATCAGAACTTGACCTCCTGGTGTTATGAGGCGCCATTGACCAACTCGGTTGGCCAAAGGATTCATTTGACGGGAATTTAATAATAAAACTCGGGCTTTAATGGTTTGGTTTGGTTCATAAAGCGGACGATCGGTCATTAGGTGCCCAATGGCATTGGCGAAGAAGTCCACCGGAATATTTGTCGTGGTTGAGCCATAGGCACTTTTTGCTTCTGCAAGAAATGCATAGTGTCCATCTTCGACTAAGGGTGTATCAAATGCATACTGATGGTCGTTGCCCTTAACCTTTGTCAGCTCGATGGATGTGATCTCTCCACTATCTGTCTTCAAAGCAAGTGTTGGGACAAATCGATTGATGCTTCCAAAATTTTCAAATTGTGAGGATTTGCTGAGGAACTGCCCATCTAGCTGAAAATTTATTTTTGATCTTTCGCCCCGCCGTACATTTTGAATGACAACTGATAATTTTGGAATGACTTCAGTGGTTGGGCACTTTTGTGCAGACATCCCACTAAACAAAGCAGGAATGCATATTTGTTGAGATACAGCGTAGAGTCCTACAATCACTACAAATATTCCACCCCCCAATGATCGTCTTTTCCAACGCTGCATATCATCCTCTGATTGTGTCTATTTTAAAGGAAGTACACGGTTGAAATCAAGCGCATCCATCACATTGTACTGTGATTTGACAGTCAGATGGCGGGAAGGTTCCTGAGTACGGTCTCATTTACAATTAAGCCCATGGCGAAAAATTGTCTTCTCGATCTTTGATCTCTTTAATGGTGTCTTCGAGTGTTTGCAGGGGATCACGAGGCTCCCAATCCAATTCCTTTCTGGCTTTTGTATCGTCTACATACCAAAAATGGCTTGCCAGAAGAACATCATGACGCTCAAGAGTCATGCCTACATTTTCGCCAATTTTTTTCCAATTGGGTATCCAACCAAGCGCCTTCCGAGTGAACTTTGGCATCTGAAGGAATGGGGGATTTTTATCTGAAATGCGTGCAATCTTCTGATAAAAGTTTAAAAAGCTCATGTTGGCACCATTGAGCAAATACCGTGAACCTGGTGTTCCTTTTTGAATGCAATCCACCACCATTAATGCCACATCTCTGACATCTACAAATGCAATCCCTCCTGAAGGAGCGACTGGGAGTTCATCATCTAAGAACATCCTCACCGATTTTGTAGACACGCCGTCGACTGTGTCACCTGGACCAAGCAGAAGAGACGGATTTAAACAAATAACTTCGAAATCTGGTGCATTGGAAGCAAGTGCTATCTGTTCCGCAAATAACTTTGACCGATAATAAGGCCACTCTTTTATCAATGGAAACGGAGATGGGCTTTCTTCTGTGGCAATGGGCTCGTCTTTCGTGTGAACCGCAATGGTTCCAGAAGTTGACAAGTAAATGACTCGGCGTATACCTGCTTCCTTGGCCGCTCGTAGAATATTTTGGGTTCCTTGAACATGAACTTGCCATACTCTCTGACTGTCTTCTTCTGTATGTGAGACTAGGCCAGCCGAATGAATGAGTACATCATGTCCTGAGCAGAGTTCGGTTAATCCCTCAGCATTCAGAATATTGCCTTGAGTAAATTCAGATTCATTTTGTGGAGACCTCGATACAGCTGTGAACTCAAAAGACTTTTCACGGAGCACTTCGCAAACTTGTCGACCGAGGTAACCGGTTGCGCCTGTAACCAATACTTTCATGCTTCCGCTCCTTTCAGATTAAATATTCTCTGGAACTCCATTAAAAGATTAGGATTGTTTGTTTTAATGTTGCCACTGAAGAACTCTGCTGGAGCAGGCGTATAGCCTTCCTGAATGATTCTGCGAATTACATCGCCAGCCGTCTTCACAACGCAGTCTGCATTGCCACTCGGAGGTTTACCAGGCGTAACAACTGCCCGATCTGCGGAGACGCTTACTGTAAATCTTGGGCCTTCTTTACCATCTAAGGTGAAGTACCAAGCGATAGGCTTTTTAAACAATGCGCCATCAAACCGACTGGGCAAAGAGTTAAAAGCATCCTGAAGTGGATTCCCGCTGCTGCTTTGGTCCAATAGTACTTGAGAAATGATTTTCTGCAGGTCGCATTTTGTGACATCTAGAGTTTCACCTTCTTTCATGGCGATGACAGACTGTTTGGCCAATCCGGAAAGCACTCTTGCAGCTTGTGAGGAGCGAAGTTCACTAAGTGCAGGACGAAGGTGACGCAAAGAGAGTGGGGGACCAACATGTACTTTGACAGTTCTTCCTCTTGGCACAATGGCTCCTTTGGGAAGGGCCTCAAATGTTCCATCGAGATACATCGGTAAAATATCTACATTTGTACGCAGCGAGAGGTCACCAACCAGCGGTTTGAAGTCACCAATTGACCCATCTTGACGCCGTGTTCCCTCAGGAAAGAGCAGGACGACATGGCCGTTGTCAACAATGTCAATAGCTTGTGTCAATGATGCCCTGTAACCCCTTTTTCTATCGATGGGTTGCAGGTTTGTCAATTGATCAAAGTAGGCCACGACCCAAGGGTTCCCTTCAAAAAAATAATCTTTTGCAGCCAGTGCAACCATTTTTTTGCCGTAGCTACCAAGCGCATGTTTAACAAGGCCCATGTCCAAATGTGAACAGTGGTTAGACACCACAATCAGTTGTCTGTTGGTGGGTATATTCTCTTGCCCAATCACTTCGGTTTGAAGTGCGCGTGAGTAAAAGTTCTGTTGTGCTGTTCCCAAAGCGGACTTTAGCGGTTGGGCCAACCATTCTGGAAACTGTCTTGATTCTCTCACCTCATCTTCGACATCAACCAACATGGGTTTATCTCCAACAAGCCTGATGAGATCTGAAACGGTTTCACATTTGCTAATGTCGTCTGGATCAGGTCTGCCCTTACCCAATGCCGCTAGTGCGCTCGACAGTTCTACTGCCATTAATGAGTCTAGACCAAGGTCATCACGAATGTGACTACCCGTATGGATTTCAGTGACCGGAGTTCCCGTCACGGAGGCAATGGCTTCAGCAATCGAAGAGGAAATATCCGATTTTTTCGAACTCTGAGGTGTTGCAGCAATAATACGCTCGAGGATAATTTTTGACTCGCCACGCTGGATCTTACGGGTTCGTGTTCTTGGAAGATCAGCATCCACAATGTGCCAAACCGCTGGGCGTTGGAACGACGGAAGTTCAGAGATGGCTTTTTTGATGGCATCTCGTGCATTGGTCTCTAGTTGTGAACGATCCAATGTACTCTCATCGTCTATGACTGCCAGCATCCCAAGCCGCTCGCCGCCTCGCGGATCAGTCAATCCAACCAAAACATACTCTTTGATAAAGCGGATGGACCCAATGGTTGTCTCGACATCATCCAAATAAATATTTTCGCCCGCAGCTGTCACGACCACTTCTTTTGCTCGACCAACCAATACCAGTCGGCCTTTTGAGTCCAACTTTCCCATGTCACCCGTTTTGAGCCAACCATCATTGTCGAATGCTGCGTTGGTGGCGTCTTCATTGTTAAAATAACCCTGCATGACATTTGGGCCTTTGGCAAGTACTTCGCCGATGCCTTTCTCATCTGGGTCTTTTATTTTGACCTTAATTCCAGGAATGCTTTTGCCAACTGTGCCGACCTTTGCACCAGGAGCCCCATTTGCGACGGTTAAAACTGGAGCGGCTTCTGTGAGACCATATCCCTCTGTGAGGAAGAGACCCAAGCCATTGTAAAATTGCTGTGTTTCTGTTGGCAGTGCTGCACCACCTGAGACCAAGAAACGAATATTGCCACCAAGACGTCCGTGGATGGGCGCAAATAAGAGGCGTCCCAAATCTAATTTTGCGGATTTGCCCAGTTGACGGTTGAGAGCCATGGCTGAATCAACGATGGCCTCGAACAATTCTCCTTGCTCCTTTACTTGAGACTGTATGCGTCGCTCAAGAAGCTGCCACAGTGCAGGAACACCGATCATGCCTGTGACCTGCCCTGCTTTTAAACCGTGAGACAGGCGTTCACCCGTTATTTCATCTAAGTAGATGATTTGAGCGCCCAACGAAAGTGGCAGCAATAGGCCGCAGCTAAACTCAAAAGTGTGGTGAAGGGGTAAGACACTTAGAATTCTGTCTTCGCTGGTCAGCGGGAAAATCTTTCCAAGGGAACCCAACATGGCAGTGAAGTTTCCATGCGTGAGCATGACGCCTTTGGGGGAACCTGTTGTGCCTGATGTATACAAAATGCTGGCCAGAGAGTCACCCGTTATTTCAACAGGTTCAAGTTGACTTTTTGCATTTTCTATAGGCTGACAAATAGACTCAAGATCAAAATTAGTGGACTCTAAGACATGTGCAAAATTGCTTGTTGCTTTTGAGTCAAAGATTCCAATTTTTGCTTCTGAAGACAGTTCGACATTTAAGGCTTGGGCTGGTGTAAACTCAACATCCATTGGTACAGCAACGCCACCAGCAAACAGAATACCAAAGTAAGCCACAGGCCAGCATGGGTGGTTTTGACCCGAAAGCATGACTCGGTCTCCCACTTTAAGCCCCGACTTTTGGAGCTTAAGTGCGATGGTATGTGCGCCTTGTTGAAGTTCTCGATAAGACAGTCTGCTAAAACCATCTTCATGTGTCCGCATGAGCGCCGGAACATGCTCAAACCGTTCAGCCATGTCATCAATCAAATCAACCAAATGATCGTGTGTTCGCAATGGTTTTTTGGATTTTGACTTCTTTTCTTCGATTAATGGAAAGACATTTTCAACCAGTCCAGGGCAATGAACCGTTAGAAGGTAATGGTGCCAATCAATGCTTTCAGGAGCCCATGGTAACAGGACTTTTTCTTCGTCACTGAGGCGAAGGAATGCAGATTTAGTGCTGAGTGTAGAGAATCGATAATTGTGCGTGGCAGTAAATGGAACGAACTGGTCTGTAATTTTTGAGACAATGTCCAATCCCTTGGCAAGATCATTCAATCCTTTGACTGCTGGTCTTGCAATCGAGGACAAGGCACCGTTTTCAAGTGGACTTAAAATCTGACTTGCCCATCTGAACTGCTTGGCTCTAAGTGCAGGGCCTTTGCTTCGATATTGAGACACAGTAATCGGAACACCCTCAATGCGCTGATTAATAAATCCAGCCAGCGGATTTTTAGATTCCTTGCGCAGCCGTTGCCGTTTGTTTAAAGATACCAGTTCAATGAGACGGTTCATTTTAAGTGGTGAACTGTCTGATGAGCCATACTGATAAACCACTTTGTGCGTGTTCTGTAATAGCTCAGCGAGTGACAAAATCATTCCAATGGCAACTTGGTCAACTGGAATAATATCTAGCACTGACTCGTCAGTGGCTGGAACGCCCAGTGGTCCTTGATTTATCAAGTAAATCAAAGGCGCACTTGTATTAATTCCCTCGTTCCATCCGGCTTTTGGGTAGTCCATTGAGGACTCAATGACAGCGGGTCGCACGATGGTAAACCGAAGCCCGCTGCTGCAGAGAATCTGTTCACCAATCGATTTGGTGTATGTATAAATGTTGTGCCAACCCCAAAACTGTGCTCGTTCTGTCCCTTCATCAATAAGCAAACCCTCAATAAACTTCCGTTCAACTTTTTCGAGCTCGTTTTGAAGTGCTGAGCCTCGTCCAGGTTCGCCATTTTTCTTCAAGTTCTGACGGGCTTGATCTAGAAAATCAGATTGACGGAATGCATCTTTGGCTCTGCGATGAGCATGGCGAACCATTTCCATACATTCTTCAATTTCTCTTTCAGGGTCCCAATGTTTGGGATTGAGTTCGTCTGCTTTGGGAAAAGGGTATGTTCGAGGGTCAATTTCATCCACTTGGCCAGTCATATCACCAGCTACATAGCAGGTAGAGGTGTGCATGAACGGGACATCGCCAAGATCTTTGGCCAAACTGACCAAGTTTTTCATCCCGAAGGCGTTGACATTGAGTGACTTGTCTAATGGCGGATTAAACTCCACCACACCGGCGGAGTTGACCAAGGCGTGAAGCTTACCCCTGAGCTTTTTGCGTATCTCAGAAGAAATGCCTCCAAACTCATGGGTAACATCGCCATTGATGGGTGTAATTTTTGAGCGCACAAACGCTTCAAACTTTGTGCCAGGGTAAGTCTCTCTCAAAGGGTCAAATACTGGAGAAGTGAGAACTTCAGAAACAAAGCGGTTTTCAGAGCTCTGACGGATGCTTCCATCTTTGTTTTTTCTGGCTCTAACCACCATGTAAACATGTTCGATATTTGGAAATCGATCGAGCATCAAACAGAGCCAAACTTTGCCCAAGAATCCAGTGCCTCCAAAAAGGATGAATTGCTTTCCATCGAGTTCCTGCTTAACGGACAGGGCCTCAGTCATTGCTTTTGTCCTCCAACTTGGCAGTTGGTTCGGCTTTTGAAACCGACACATCTGCAAGCATAAGTGGGCAGATTCTAAAGCATGTAATTGATGGGTCTTGTGGTGCAGTCTCTCTGGCCATTCTCAAAGCATCGGACATTGTGGATGCCGTTTCGTAACCCAATATTTTTGGGATGTATTCGTTGTCTGCGCCTACAACAATCACTCTTCCTCTGTGCTGGCGGCCATTTTCACCCCAGTACCACATATAGAAGGGGTGAACAGGATGATAGGCTTTTCCTGATCGGTACATTTGAATATACGCAGGGTTTCGAGAGAACTCCTTTTCAAATTTTTTGTGGAGCTCAATGGCGTCTCTGGTTTGCGGGAGAAGTTTATGGAAAAACTCAACATAAGCAAGGTGCTGTTCATTATCAAACTTGTCTGTGCATGGATGGGTGATGATGACTGTGCCACCTTCTTTCAGCAACGGAACCCCTCTGTGCAGATTGTGCAAGTAGCCTTCAGCCATGACACTGACCAAAAGGGGATTGAGAAAAGCGCCTACATTGTAGGGAGAAATATATGGAATGGGGTAGATCACAATGTCGGATTGACCCTCAACGGGTACGGCAAGTTGCTGAAAACACTTCTCAAGAATGAGATTGTGAACAGCTTCGGTTTCCCCTGCGTATACAGCAATCACGCCGTAAGGTGCGGGTACTTTTTCAAATATGGCTTGACGAGCGGGTTGGGGGAGAATCTTTAGGGTTTTGACCAAACCTTTCAGAGCTTTCTCTTCGATAGGGGTGAGGTCATCTTCACATTTGGCCAAGAAATCGAGGGGTTTACCAAACATCCGATTGTTGACGGTGCTTTCTATGTGAAAAACATCTACTTTTGAGTTGATAAATCGCCCAATGGACTCCATTTTTGTGGCCAAATCTGACGCTTTGGGATCTGTGTAGTTCGGATCCATATAGCTTTTGGTTTTCCTGATGGCATATGGATTGTGGTGCTCTTTAAGAGTTTTGTAACCAGCCAAACCGGTACCAACTGACTTAAATCCACCATTCATTGGAACGAATGTCAGGTTGAGATAAATGAGCAGATCTGATTTGGCCGCTCTTGCATTAATCTCAACATCGAGGCCATCTTCGGTCTGTCCTAAGTAGCTGAGTCCCTCTGGTAATTCTGCGTCGTGATTGTACAGACGGTCAGGCCAATATTCATTGAATATTTTTGACCCGACCATTCTTTTGATTTCCTTTTGGGTCATCGGTCTATGAAATGCGGTAGCGACCACGAGTTCAACATCGGTGACAGCATAGTCTGACAATTGGTCCAAAACAACTTCGAGCATTTGTTGCCTAATGTCAGGCGTTTCCATTGGAGGAAGTGGCATTGAAAGGTCATCAATTGCGATGGTCACTTTCATTCCTGGACGGAGCTTTGCAAAGAGTGGTTCAGAATTCTCTGGGTGATTGACGGCATAACGGATGGCGGCCTTAACATCTGCCAAAGGCTCCATCGGGGGCTTGGCATAGATGACACGAGAACCAATGGGAAGATCAACCTCAACGAGTTGATCACCACTGAATAAAACTCTGGGTTTTGAACGGTGATTTATGGTAACGACACAGGGATGTTGACTCATTTTGAACCTCGTTTGGCGTTGCGTCTAAAACTAGCGGGTGGCTGGCGACTAATGTCAACGATGGGCCAGCGATAAGCTTGTGCAAGACGCTTGAGTTTTTTATCGGGGTTGATACAAAAGGCGTGTCCGACAACAGAAAGCATCGGAACATCAGAAAAGGAATCGGAATAGGCGTGACATGCTTTTAAGTCATGGCCATGAACTTGTGCATCATGGACCATCAAGTTGGCTTTTTCAGGTCCAGCAACAACGGGTTGTCGGAGTTTTCCTGTTGCCATACGATCTTTCATCTCAAGAACATTGGCGATGTAATCATCCGCACCAAGATAATCAGCAAGAAACTTTGTTGTGATATCGAGTGAGCCAGTAATAAGGACGACCCTTAGATTGGCATCTCTGCACTGTCTAATGAGATCTTTTGCGCCAGGATAAATGGCCGGCTTTATAATCTCTTCAAATACTTCTTCAGCGAGGACAAGCATTCGATCTTCGCTGATGTCTCGGTAGTGTGAAAAGAGCATCTCATTGAAGATACGTCGGTCTTGTAGCTCACCATAAGCCATTCTCGGAAGATCAAGTATGGCTCTCCCAATTTTCTGTATGCTTTGCATAGGAGTGGCTTGATTGGCAAAGTAGTATGCGGTCGGGTGCAAGAGATTGGTTGTAATCAATGTGCCATCGACATCAAAGTAAGCGGCTGCCTTCATAAATTACTCCGTTTCATTTGTGCGGTTGCCCCAAGCAGTATGGTTTTACTCAGAATACAAATCACTGGATGCCTCAATTGATTCAGGGCCGTACTGTACATTTAAAATTTCGTAAATGACGGGTCCTTTGGGGAGAGAGAGATTTACATCATCCTCGATTCGCTTACCCATAAGGGCTCTTCCAAGAGGGGATTGAATGCTGAGTTTATTCTGTGCTGGATCGGATTCCATCTGATCAACTATGCGATAGATGACGGGTTCAATATCCTCAGGCGCATCATCACTGACATTGAGTAAAGTCACAAGTGCACCAAAGTCAATTGTGTCTCGATTGCGTTGCTGGGACAGGTCTATGACTTGAACATTTTCAATTTGGCGCCTTAAAAATCCAAGGCGCGAATCTATTTCTCTAAGCCTCTTTTTGCCATAAATGTAGGCCGCATTCTCAGAACGGTCACCCAACTGAGCGGCTTCGTAGACTTCTTCTACGATGCGCGGTCTTTCTTCTTCCCAGAGAAATGCGATTTCTGCTGTGATGGTGGCATAGCCTTCTGAGGTCATCCGTCGACCCATGAAATCACCTATTGCTTAACAATTTCCAAGAGCTCTACATCAAAGACCAGCATGCCTTGCGGGGCACCTGGGCGACCTTTGTATGCAAGCTCTTCAGGTATCCAGAACCGTGTTTTTTCACCCACGGTCATCAGTTGTACTCCTTCTGTCCAGCCAGCTATCACGCCATTGAGCGGAAATGTAGCAGGACGCCCTCGCATAACGGAAGAGTCAAACATCTTGCCATCGGTGGTCCAACCAGAATAATGAACACGAACAACGGAAGTACTGGCGGGCTTGGCATCACCGGTTCCGGATGAAATGACTTTATATGCCAATCCACTTTCTGTCTTTTGAGAGTCGGCAGGTGGTGCTGCCACATCTGCAGGTGCTTCTGGTGGGTTCTGTATCGAAACCAGTTCAACATCAAAGACCAACATTCCCGCAGGTCTTCCAGGTTGACCTTTGTAGGCCAGTTCTTCGGGAATCCAAAAGCGGGTTTTTTCTCCAACTTTCATGAGTTGTAACCCTTCTGTCCAGCCTGCAATAACTCCACTCAGTGGGAAACTTGCCGTTTTACCTCTTTTGACGGAAGAATCGAACATTTTTCCATCGGTTGTCCAGCCCGTGTAATGAACTTCAACACTTGAATCCGCAGTTGGGAGTTCTGTTCCAGTACCTTCGCTTAAGACTTTGTAAGCGAGACCACTTTCGGTTTTCTGCGCATCTGCAGGGGGCGCAGCAACATCTGCAGGTGCTTCAATGTCACCCTCAGCCGCTTCGGTTGTCTTGTCTTTACCAGAAGACTCCTCTTGTGTGCCTTCTTTTTGAGTGGTTTTCTCGGCTTCAGTAGCGTCGGTCTTTTCAGCTGTATTGTCTTGTACTTCACCGCCACATGCACCAAGCATAAGTGTGATGAATATTGAGGATGCGTTCATGATTGTCTCCATTTTGACCATTTTATTGAACCAACCTTAACGCACCACAACGACTTTTGCCGCTGATTCGTTGTTCTTTGACACAGTAAAGTGACGAAAGACCGGTAATTGAGCTGTGGATTCTCCCTGTGATGGTTCGAATCCGCTTCTCAAACGGCAAATGAAACGCATGCTTGTGGTTATGAGACGATTAATGTATATTTCCTAGGCGTTTCGTCTTCGATTTTGATTGATTGCCGACCCACAATTCGAAGGGAGCTATGCCCCAAAGTTCATATCACAAAGCCATGAGTAACCCTTGCTCTGGATGTCCTGCGAGTTGCTGCACTATGCTACCTCTTCACGACTTCCAAATGACCACATTGATGGATGTGGATTATGCCCGCTATGTCTTAAATTTTGAACGAATCGAGTTGGCATTACTCCAAGGTCAAAAGTGGAGAATACACTATCAAATGAAATGTTCGCATTTGTCTCCAAAAGGATGTGAGCTACATGGGTCCGATAAAAAACCAATGGTTTGTACTGACTACAATCCTTATCAATGCTTTTACAAGCGGATCTTTCACAGCGACGAACAGCCCTCTTATGTGCGATTTAATGCCGAACGGTTTAATATTTTCGCCAATCAAATTGAGTTTGATGAACACAGACGCATTGTAAATATGCCAGATATTTCAACCCTGTTTGGCGAACTTCCGCTTATCGAACCCATTCCAGAACCGACAGATTCATTGCCTGATTTTCTATCTGTTTCGGAAGCCAACAATCATTCAGACCGCGGTCTGCCAATGAACGAGGAGGAACTGCGAGCACAGTCCTGTAAAGGGTGTAGTGCGTGGTGTTGTACCCGTCTCTTGTTTCCTCAACCCGTTCCGCAGTGGCTAAGCAGCATCGACCATCAGCGGTTCTTATTGGGCTTCCCAGGTGTAAGCCTCGGGTATTCAAGTACAGGCTGGACTGTGATTGTTCAAAGCCGTTGCCGTCATTTACGGGCAATCACCAGAGATGGATCAGCATGTGCCATATTTGGGCAAGATGAACGGCCCATTACTTGTCGACAGCTTAGTGCAATTGGATGCGCCTATCGTTACCGTTTTGAGCAAAAAAATCCGCCTGATTTTGTACATGTTGATGCGCATCACCTAGAGGAGATTGCCACCTTGTATCGCTTTGATACACATGGTGCGATTGTCAATGCGCCAAGCGCATCTGAAATCCGAGCCATCTGCCTCCAAACTTAGTTGAGGTGTGTCCGAATGGATAAGTTTCGTGCGTATTTTTAGTACATGGCTATCACACATAATATGAGGTTGAGATGAATCAAATCTGGGTTGGTCATACTTCTGAGTCGTGTATTGAGACGGTCATCAATATTTTGGAAGCTGCCGATTCGGTTGAGACCAGTTTGGCGGATTTTCGTCCTTATTACATCGTTACTCCAACGGCGTCGTTGGCTGAATTTTACAGTGCTGAACTTGCGAGAAGAAATCAAGATTTTGGCGTGACTGTCATGACCCTCTACGGATTTGCAGCCAAGATTCTGCATCACAACGGCTTAAAGCCGTTCCGTGAAAACCCAATATTTGGAATCATTGTTCGTGAAGCTGTTGATGCATTGAGCCGTTTCCCTGAGGTTGCAGCTTTAAGTACAATTGTTTCTGGTTTTGATGATGGGTTGGATGCGTTGGTGCGATCCATAAAAGACCTATTCATTGCGTCATTTGTCCCTGAACAGCTCGAGCCCATCTTGGAACTTCTTCGTGAACCAAAGCCCCTCAGTTTAAAAAGTCAGTTTCAAAGCATATCAGACAACCTGAACTCATTGAGCCGTGAACGGGCGTGCGCAGTTGTACGAATCGCAGCCTATGTCTACCAATACATGCAGGCCATCAATGGTTCTGACTCAGACTTTGGACTAAGAGAATCTGTGATGTGGCAGGCCTCTGAATGCCTAAACTTACCGTCAAATACACTCCCACTTAATCGGGGTGTGGCTGTTGTCGGTTTGGTCGATGCGACCGGAATGGTGAACTCATTTTTAGAGGTCTTATCGGCTCGTCTAGATGTTCCAGTACAACTCATCTTTCAGCATGCTTTAGACACCCTCAATCCCAAGAAGAAGGATGCTTCGAATATTGTTGTTGATACTTATTTTGAACGGCAGTTTTTGTCATCACTTAATGTGAAAACTGTACCAATTCCGACAGTGTCACATCAGACCAAAATTTACTGCACAGCCCCGAGTCGACAAGCAGAGCTTAGAGCGGTTTTTAAAGCCATCAAAGAACATCAATCTAAAAATTCTGAACTAGAGTTTCATCGAGTTGCAGTGGTGGCTCGTAGCCTTGAGCAATATTTGCCGTTTATTGAACGAGAAGCACATCGACTGGGACTTCCTGTTGAAATTTCCCCCACGCTTAAGGTACCAACTTCTGACAGTGCTCAGATTAATGGACTCATGAAGTTTTGGGCTGACAAATGGGATTTCAACCTGGCACATTTTCTTCAAATTGACTCAAAGTACATTGACCTTCTCAACCAAAATGATCTGACATCGGCAGATATTATTCAGCTGTGTAGGACATACGGTATCCAAAAGTGTTCGGACTTGATAACCCTTTTGGACGGAAGTCCATTCAAAGTCGCATCAAGCCAGCTTAAAGAACTTGAAAAGAGTGGAGACATCACACAGGGGCTATTGCACTTGGCACAGTGGACCGATGATGAACGCTTCAGTTGGTACAGACAAAATCTGTCGAATTCCAAAGCGCAATCCATAGTGGTAAAAACACCCTTTGTGACACATATTGAGGTCACAAGACAAAACGGCAATCAGGGAGTGCCTCGCAGACGGAAACGAGCCATACCCATCTGGGTCTTGGTTGAACTCATGGTCCATGTCAATCGGTCTTTGAGGCCGATAGACAGTTGTAAAACGCGGTTAAGTATTGCTGAGTATACAGACATTGTTCTTAAAAGCTTAGGGCAATTGAGGGGAGAGTCATCAGACACAATCACAAAAATAATAGAAGCCGAGCTTCAGGGTCTCAATCAATCAATGGAACAAGAGCGGGAAATTGATTGGTCTGGCTGGATGCACATTTTGGGCCGACTTACCCACGGTGCTCGAATGGAAAATATAGGTCAATCCTATGGTATAAAAGTTCTTACTGCCCCAGAAGCCATGGGGCATCATTTTGAAGCATTGTTCCTTATTGGCCTCAATCAAGGGGTATTCCCAGAACAATATGCACATGACTCACTGATGAATGATGGCATACGGAACATTCTTCTGGAACTTTTGCCTGACATTTCTATCCGCAGTGCCAAAGGTATGGTCGAGCGGCATATGTTCTGTACTTTGTTTTGGTCCAGTCCATTCCTGTGGTTGAGTTGGTTGAAACAAGATGAGATGGGGAGTCACCTCAACCCATCAACCCTTGTTTCTCGATTGTTGCTCGATGGCACCCCTGTATTGGATTTACCTGACATTTATGAGATACCTCCACCTCAAGATTGGTCAAATTACACAGCAGAGGACTGGATGGTACTCTATGGATTATATGGAAAAATTGAAGATAACCCACGACATTACACCGTCCTTCAATCTCTCGCTGAGCTTCATTGGACGGAAGAGGCGTTTGCGTCAGGAGAGATCTACGCAAGACACCGACTGCGCAGTATGAGTGAACTTAACAAGCCAGTGTATGAAGAAAGCGGTATTTTGGACGGTCTTGGCCCCATGGGAGGATTGACAGGCTCGTTGCCGTATCTAGACACAAACGAACTCGAGACCGGACTTTATGTGACCAGCATCGAAGGGCACATTCGATGTCCTTGGAAACACTTTTTGTCTCGTCAACTTGGGCTCTGTGACATCGATGATGAAAATATAGGGCTTCCGAATTTTCAGTCCAATACCCTTGGGAATGTCGTACATGAATTCTTAGAGTTTTGGGTCAATGAATATCAACCTTCTCGAACACACAATAACGACATCGGTCATTGCCTGAATGGCCCGTCATTT
>JAYYJC010000530.1:0-10000 GCA_036146655.1 Myxococcota bacterium
GTGTATACCCTCTTTAATTTGGTGGATTAAGACCTTATCGCTAGCAGGTGGGGATACCCAGACTAAAAACTCCTTGCATTCGCCAAAATGACAGAAGAAAACCGGCCAATGTAAAGGCAATGAGTGACAGCGCAATGATCCACTCAACGATGCTTTCCCGCTTGTGTTCGTGCGCTGGCAAAATGTAGGCAAGTGCATATCCACTGATGAGACCACCAATGTGGCCTGCGTTGTTAACCTGTGGAATGGCAAATCCGATACACAGCCCCACGATTGCCCAACTCCAAGCTTGTCGGTTTAGATTTTTTCCCAGTTCTCCTCCTCGGCGGCGTCCAAAGGCAATGAGTACGCCCATCAGCCCAAATAACGCACAAGATGCGCCAATTGTTGGTGTATTTGACCACAGATTGGATGCCAAAAATCCACCCATGCCTGTGATCATATAGATATTGATGAATCGAGCTGGTCCAAATATGTGGGCGTTGATCAATCCAATGCTGCGCAGCCAAGACAAATTGAAGAAGATGTGCAAGAGGCTCCCATGTAGAAATGTGGCTGTGAGTAATGTCCAAAGGTGTCCACAGCCCCATGCAGCACCGCCTGTGAGTCCCAGCACATATAATGATTGAATACTTGGTGATCCAAACCCCAAAATGCCTTGGCTCATCGAAAGTGCGCTTTTGGTGTCCAACAGCAGAGAGCCGATGTACATCAAAACCGTAAATCCAGTAAAAATCTGGATGGTGGACTCGGGATTTGCAAAAACCTGAATGAGTGGCTGTGCGGTCCGACCCACTGCAATCCGATGGCCACAGTGTGGACATTCCGTTTCATCTTTCGAAATCAACTTTCTGCAACTTGGGCAGAGAATGGCGTTGGACATGTTTTTATCCGTGCAATCTATGGGCTGTGGTCACCCTATAACGGATTTGGTGGCCATGCTGTACATCAGACTCGTGGTTTACCAGTTTGAAAATGAGAACGGCGAAGTATACAAAGGGGGCACAACCAAAGCGGAATCCAAATTGGAGATGACTGACAGCTGGTCTTTTGTACGCTTTGGTCAGGCGCCACAACGGTTACTTTAACCGTATCTGGGGTGGCATACAGTTCTCCATCTGAGATGCTAAGTTCATAGGTGTTCGTACCTACCTCAGTAAAAGTAATCTCAGGTGTGGCTGTGTTACCGCCGACAATCACCGATGTCGGACCACTGAGTTGTCGCCAAGAATAATAGAGGGTATCCCCATCCGGATCAGAAGAAAGGGCCCCAGATAGGGTCAGAATTTTACCGACAATCACTTGTTTATTTTGACCTGCATTTGCAATTGGGGCCTGATTTGTTTGGGGTGTATCCGGTGTGACGATGTCCTCGATTTCTGCGGTGTCTGTCGGTTGAGCCGTATCATCGGTATTTGGTTCATCAATTGGGTCTTCGTTCACGGTTTCTTCATTGACCATGTCCCAAAAACCAACGACGCCGTTTTCATAGCTTAGGGCCCAAAATCCAATCCCTTGAAGTTCTTGTTCGCTTGCATAGTGTATTCGCTCGCGAACAGACTCAATATCGCCAAACCACAGTTGTTCATTCGGATAAAGGAGGTAAGGCGTTCGCGTCACAGCATCGAACAAGCTCCCATGAAGATTGGCTTCATCGACGGCAGTCGACATCGTTGCAGAACTTGAATTGCCGTTGTTGGATACACTACCAGGCACATTTGAATTAAGTGTGTCCCACCGTCGACCGTACAAGGCTATTCCCAAAATGAGTTTATGGGCTGGAACCCCTTTTGAGAGATGATCTTGGACACTCCAGTCCAGCGCCCATTGCGACCACGGACTGCCACCAAAGAGTGGGTCAACTGGTCCTGGATTGCCGCCAGCCCAGTGGTAATCATAGCCCATCAGGAATAGCCCATCGCTTATGGACGCAAGGGTGCTGTAATCATACGCATTAGACCAATCGACTGCAGGTGTGGCAAGCACCACTTCGGGTACGAGGGCTGCAATTTCAGCAGTAAATAGGGTTAAGTTTTCGCGGTGTGTGGCATCCATCCCTTCAATGTCAATGTTGATACCGTCAGCCCCATAGGTGTTGACCAAGGTGGACTTTGTTCTGCTGCAAGTGCACATTTAGTGGGACTGGGTAAGACCGCATTGTTGACGGTATCGCTAAAAGAGGCCAAGCAAAGGTGGATTTTTACGCCCATTGCATGCGCCTTCGTGACCAAGTTCCCTGCTACAGAATGCCAATACGCTGTGTTTGTAATTTGCCCATTAATGTCCATGCCCACATTGAAGATTGCCATGTGCGTCAATGGAGACAGATCCACCTCTAGTGGGTCTCCTGCCCAGTATGGATGGTATCCGTAAACAGTGACATTGGGACTGGTGTAGTGTTCTGTCTTTGACTGAGACCGTGATGGCGCAGGTGTGAGTTGCTCTTGGTGTGGAAATGGTTGGGCAATCGCCAAAGACAGTGTGATGATGGTATACATAATGGTCAGTTGAGGTGAAAGGCATTAAACCTAAGACTTAGGCAGATGTCAGTGTCTTTAAATGGATGTGGAGGAAGTCATGTCTCAGTTTTCTCAGGCGAATAAAAAATACATAGCAACTTTAAAAGCATACGCAGCGGAAGTACTTCGTCAATATGAAGACAAAGAAAACGAAGTTCTAAAGGCGGAAAAGACACTGGTTGAAATTAAAGAGATGCAGTGTATTTACCCAGAAGATGAAGAACTCCTTCAACTCTTTGAATCACATTCGCTGACTGTAGAACGTGCACAATTAATGCTCATGGAGTTGGGAAAAGAACTCGAAGCGGCCAAGGCAAAGCTCAAAGCGGCCATGAACAATCGAAACAAAGCAGCTTCTGATGTGGCCATGCAGACCGTTGAAGCCAATATGCAGGCCGCAGGTCTAGAGTTGCCCCGTGTCAGCCCAGTTGCTGCCCAGATGGCTGAAGAAAGACACCGCCAAAAGCTAGATGCCCTAAAGGCCGCTCGGCTGCAACAGCTGGATGTGGTTGAACAGGAAATTGAGCCACCCGATGAAGTCAAAGAGCACATCGATACCAAGGTTGAAAAGACGAGTCATCGCAAGCCATTGTAGCCAAATGAACTGATAGTAGGAGGCAAAATGGGCCTGTTTAAAAGCATTGTGAATTACATCTTCCAACTGTTCGGCTTTGGTTCCAGCCCAGATGCTGTACAGACTCATCGGCATCTTTCCCCGTCTCCGACGGATGTGTACCGAAGAGTAATTGGAAGTAAAACCCAAAGTTACAATGAATTAAAGACTGCTTCTGCTCAGATCAATACACAGGTGCGCACCCTCCAAGATGAACTCAAAAATTTGTCTGAAGAGTATGAGTTGATTGATTTAGAGCTGGATTACGCACTCATGCACGGAGACGATGAAGCCGCACTTGAGTTGCTTAAAATCCGAGAAGGTGATGATGTCATTTTTGAGAAAAAGAAGACCATCTTGAGCGTGCTCAGTACACAAGCGGAAGAAGTCATGGCTCAGATTGCCCAAGTCCAATCCGAACTCAGCGATTTGAAGAGTGAACTTCAGCAGGTTGAGGCCGATGAGGTTTCCGTAGAACTTCAGCAGTTGTTGGATCGGTTGAAGTCTGATCGGGATGTGAATCATTTGAGCGCAGTCAGAGATGTCGTGGCTCAGAGACGGGCAGAAGCTGAACTAGATCAGGTGATCCGTGACAATAGTTTTGAAGCAAAACGAGCGTCATTTCAGAAAAACATTGCGGCTTCACAGAGTCAGAACCGGCGTGAAGAACAGTTAGACCGTTTGAAGCAATATTACCGCAAGCACAAGTTGACTCAGTCTTAGCAGTGCTTTGAGACATGGTCCGATTAGAAACTTAAACTTCTGTCTCGAAATATGTGATGCGGGTAATTTCTCAAACCTTAAATAATTGCTATCCCCAAAGCCCAATCTTAGTTATATTTCATTCATCAATTGAATCGGAGTAAATCATGGGGTTCTTTTCTCGTTTAATCAATCTAATCTCAGGACTATTTGGAAACTTTGTCTCCAGCGTCGAAGAACAAAATCCAGAAGCAGTGTATGAGTCAGCCATTCAACAGCGCAAGCAGCAATATCAAGAACTCAAAAAAGCATCTTCTCAAATCATTTACTTGCGCGACAAAACTCAAAAAGAACTCGATGAGAAAAAGAACGAACTTGAACAGGTTGCTTTAGAGTTGGATTATGCTGTTGAGCACAATGAAGACGCAGCTGCAATGGAGTTGATTTCTCTTCAAGAAGAGCTTGCGGCTCGGGTTGAAACCTTGACCGTTGAAATGCAAGGTATTTCCACTCAAGCAGACCAGGCCATGGCATCCATGCAAGAGTTTCAAGGAGAAATCAAGAAACTTCAGCGTGAAAAGTCTCAAATGCTTGCCGAAAAAGCCTCAGCTGAAGCTCAAATAGCAATCAACGAACAACTGTCAGGTTTGTCTATTGAAGCCGACATGCAGGCATTGGATAATGTACGTGAAAGCATTCACCGTAAAAAAGCAGAAGCCAAGATGAACTCAGAACTGAACGAAAACAGCGCCGATGCGCAGTTGAAGCGCATTCGAGCCAAGGTAGGTGCAGGTCGAAATGCAGCCAAGCTCGCAGAACTCAAACGCCGAAAAGCGGCAGCATCTGGTGAAGGTGATGCTACAGAAACGACCAGTGACTCTGATATCGCAGCAAAGTTGGCAGCCTACAAAGCCAAACGAGAAGCCAATAACCTCTAATTCCAGTTCTCTTGGTGGTTGAACGGCATTTCGGTGTCTTTCGGCGGACCAAATCAGAAAAATACGTTAATAGGTGCTTGCCCTTTTGGGCGAGCATCTCTGCTTTTAGGGAAATGGAATGTCCAAGTTTTATCCCCGACTTCGAAAATGGTGGTTGGGACTGACACATCACGAACGACAAGTGTATTCTTTACTGTTTGGGGCGGTAATCATCTACATTGTTCACTATTTGGTGTATTGTATACCTCAGCCATTTTTTATTGAAGACTCAGCCATTTCGTTTGCCTATGCGCGCAATGCTGCCGTTGGCGATGGGTTTGTGACTTATGCTGGTGGTGAGCGCGTAGAAGGTTTTTCAAATGCGCTCTGGACATTTTTAATTACCCTCGGTTATGCCGTTGGGATTCCAGTATGGACATCGGCCAAGGTCATGGGCGGAGTCTTTGGCGTATTGACTCTTCCTTATGTTTTTGGGCTCACACACAAAATGGGCATTCCTCGGCGTGCAGCAGTTATTGCTCCTGCAATGCTTGCCCTTTCACCTCAGTTTGCCATTTGGAATGCATCAGGACTTGAAAACTCCTTGTATGTCTTGTGTTTGGCTGGTGGAATGTGGCATCTTCTAGAAGAAAGTGACAATCCAAATTTAAAACCGTGGTCAGCGGCTTGGTTTTGTGGTGCGGCAATGACACGGCCCGAAGCCATTATGTATGTGGCTGTGGCCGCTTTTTCCCGTTTAATATTTGCCATTATTGATCGCAGGCTGATGGGTTTCGTAAAGTGGGTTCTTGCCTTTACAGTGCCGTTTGTCATCTACCATTCGTGGCGAATGTGGTATTTTGCATGGCCTTTTCCCAATACCTATTACGCCAAACTTGGGGCCGGAAAGGCATTCAAGCCTTTTGGATGGACCATTAAGGGATGGAAATACATCCTCGCCTATGTTGACAAGCATTATTTGGGCTATGCACTTCCGTTATTGGGAGTAGCACTGGTGGGAGTCAAGGGTTGGCGCATCAAGAGCTATGTGGGGTTAATTCTCTGGTTGTGTTTTGTCATTCTTTGGGATGGTAAGTGGCCAGACGGGCCAGACTTCTGGGGAGATATATCCCGTAAATGGATTGAAATACGGGTCTGGTCTATTCTCGCGGTTGCTGTTGCCGCTGGCCTAATGAATCTTGGCCGAGAGGGCTGGAGAGCCCGAAGTTTGTTGTGGGCCTCAGGCGCCTCAAGTGTCTTTTTTGTGCTCTATTCTGGTGGGGACTGGATGAAAGCGCACCGATGGTTTAACATAGTTGAAATCCCGTTGATACCCATTTTCTTTGCGGGTTTGTGGACATTGGTTTCTGCCATCCCCAAAGCCTGGACATTGCCTGCACCATCCCAGTTGAAGTGGCTTAGGCTTCCCATTGCCTCCTTGGGTTTGGTGGCTGCACTGGTCGGTTATGCGGCTGCCGAAGTCAAAGTGTCTTATGATTTTTCACGGTCCCCCGAAACATCAGTGAATGATGTCCACCGTCGGGTACGATACATGACCTTTGTACAAAATCGGTTGGACTTGGACCATGTGACTCTCTTGGATGTGGACATGGGCGCCCATGTCTACTTTTCAGGGTGGGACATTGTGGATATTGCGGGCTTGGTAGATGTCCCAATTGCTCGCCACTCTGATTACAACCACAAGTTCATGTCTGAGTATTTGTTTAAGGAGCGAAAACCAGATTTTGCGCATGTGCATGGAGGATGGGCGCGCACTTCTCGCATTCCCAAGCACAACGAATGGAAAAGAGAGTACATCGAGATTCCGGGTTATCCTGTGGGTGGTAGACGGTTGCACATTGGTAATCATATTCGAAAGAGCATCTTCATTAAGCCAATCACGGACACGCTTTTTCCAAATGCCATTGACTTTGATGGTGGGCTTCGTTTACTCGAACATGAGGTGCCAGCACCAGAAGTTGCTCCTGGTGGTTGGCTCTATGTACGAACGGTATGGCACAGCTCAGAAGAACAAACGAACAATCTTCAAGCTGTTTTTATACTTGTGAACCAAGATGGAGAAGTGGCGAGTTCTGCTTCTTTGACACCGGGTTACCGTTGGTATTCCATTAAAGATTGGCGGACCAATGAACAGGTAGAAGGTAAGTTTCGAATTGTCGTTCCTGAGGGGCTCGCACTTGGGTCGTATGAACTAAAGTTGATGCTGATTGACAATGTAACTGGCCAACTGATTTTGCCTGCAGATCAGGAGCTTACAAGCGCTTTGGATGCTGCTGTGACCCTGAATACGCAGGTGGCTGTGGTCAATGCTTCTCAAGCCATGGACGCTGCTGAGTTCGATAGAACGGCATCCATTGAAGCGGCTGATCAGGGAAAGTGTGAAGCCGCTTGGACACTGTGGAAAAATGCCACACGGCATGTGGGACGCAATCGAGTATATCGCAACAAACACGATGAATTTTTGAGAACAACTGTGGCATCATGTCATCTCACACATGCTCAAAATAGCCAAGATGAAGCAGAGCGTATCGCACATTTAGAGCGTGCTCACTTTTGGGATCACAGAGCCCCCGGCTTAACAGAATTGGCGCACCCCATCGCAGAAAAATACTTTGAGCTGGGGAATGAAGCCTTGTCGGAAGAAGCTTGGGAAGAAGCATATTTGGACTATTCTCAAGCCCTTCGATTAAATCCAAGTTTGTCATGGGCTCGGCGATATGCGGAAGATGCGAGAGACAAGCGGCTACGAATCGTCCGACCCTATCAAAAAGAAGAGCCCAAAAACCAACCTCCCAAGAAAAAACCAAAACTTCCCACACAAAAGCTTGAGAAAAAAGTTAGCCCCAAAAAAGCAGACTAGTCTAAATGTGACTGAGATTTTGAGGCTTCATTGCGCGGTAATCTGGTCCCTTGCATTCAAAATAGAGTGCGGATTCTTGTAAACGAGAAAAAACACGGCCACCCACTCGGTCACCCAATGTCTGTTCTTCAAACTCTCTGGCAGCAATGTTTGGCGCGGCTGCCCCTGTTGGCGGACCCCATTTGTAATTGGTTGTGCCTAATATGGGGAGATTGGCATTGTACCGTCGGCTGACCACCTCATCAATGATGGACAATTCCCAGTCGGTCAGGCGTCCTTTCCCTAATTCATCAATGATCAGCAAGGGTACGGAGCACAAATGGTTTAATGTGGGTGAATCAGAAATCCCTTTTCCATAGCCTTCTCGAAGTTGACTGAGGAGCCGGCTAAACTCGATAAAGCGAACACTGCGACCATGCTCGAAGATGAGGGAGCGGGCGATGGCAATCATTAAGTGGGTTTTGCCTCTTCCGACTTGTCCGGTCAGAACCAGCCCGCGGTGTTCTTTTCCAGTGGTAAAGGCATGAAGCCATTTGGTACAGAGCACCAGTGCCTGCGACGCGCTGTTGGAGTGATGATCAAAATTACGGAATGAATTGCTGGAATGTCTGGACGGCAGTTGTGCCGCATTGAACAACCGGATCCGATCGGGTAACATTTGACAGCGGCATCGTCCGTATCGCACACCAGTCTCCGTCACATGTTCTACCATTCCGGTGTCACCACACCTGGCACACGACGGCACGCATTGACAAACCATGGCAGACGCATTGAGTTGTTCAATTTTGAGTTGATACCCCTCTCCGGCGCACATGGGACATTGTCGATCAGGGGATGGTTCAAAAGTAGCAGGCATCTGATTTCCTATTGGTTGAGGGCATTCCAAACCGCTTGGGCATTTACGATAGGATACCGTTGTCTTACATGATCTCGCATAACTTCTTCAACGGCATCTTTCCAAGCTTGACCCCGAAGTAAGCTTTTAAGGTCACTTAATTCTGCTTCTGCGGCATCTTGAAGTTCGACAAGATCATCAAAGGCGCATTCCCATGCACGATCTTGAAAAGAACGGCAGGCTGAAATCAATTCGGACGCTTTTTGATTGTGGTCGCTGGACGAACTTGCAATGAGATGTTGAACGCTTGCCGTGAGTGCGTGATGTGCCTCTTGAAGTTCGTCTGAAACCCTCATGAACTGAAGGGCTTGAAGCCATTCTTCGAGACCCGATTGTTCGATTGATGTTGGCTTTGGTTTTGATTTACCGATGAGTTGATTGAGTGTTCCCTTACAAATGGACAGGCTCAGCCGTGATCGCACTCTTTTTTGACGTCTTTTTGCACTGACCTTATCGATGGTTGTCAGTATTGTGGGCACAGGGACCTGATCATCCAGCCATTGAATGAGTAACCGGCAGTCTGCACCGGATAAAAATGGAGCGCCCCCCCGAACTGAAATCAGGTATGTGCGAATGGTTTCTGCATTTTCGACATGGCTGTTTGGAAACCAGTCTGGAAAGTTGTCCTGCGACAAATGGCCTCCTGTCGGTTATGATGAAGTGCCCTTTTGATGTGGTGGATTTAGATTAGCCTGATTGTGGAGAAGAATCATGCGAACAGCATCCTGGACCTTTCTTTTTTGTTCATTGACCCTTTCGTTAACGGCTCATGCAGAAGATGATGAGTTTGAATTTGGTGATGATGACGAGTGGGACTCTGAAGAGGGCGATGGTCTTGAATTAGACACAGAGTTCAATGAAGATGTTCTTGAACTTGAGCCTCAAGAAGGACAAGATACCCCAGAAATTTACAAATCTTTTCAAGCCAAACTTGAGCGGCTGGGACCAACTGAAGAGGCCATTGAGTGGCAACAGTATCTGGTTAAGTACCCAAACTCACTATACCGTTCCCGCATAGAAAAGCGGGTGGATGAACTCGAATCTGATCTGTACGATGACTCTGTGGCTGAGCGATATGTCGAAAAGAAGGACGCCGAATTGTCTGAGATCTATTTTGCTCAACCGTTATTTCTGGAAAATATTGATCCCCGACACAAACTGCATGTGGGATTTGAGATGGGCCTGCCGAACTATCTCAACCTGCTCATCGATTATGAGCGTCAGATACAGCGCAATCTGTCAGCCCATGTGGGCACACGGCAACGGTACACGGGTCAGAACATCGAAGCTGGAGTACGGTATGCATTCATTAAGTCTGCTCGAACTCAATCTTTGGTGACCGGAATAGCGGACATTCATGTCAACACCAATCCAGGCTACCCAGCCTTTCGCCCTCAGATTGCAGCTGGAAAGCGGTTTACCCTCCCCAACAACCTCAAGATTGATGGGATGGCTCAAGTGGGAACCGATGTG
>JAYYJC010000531.1:0-17636 GCA_036146655.1 Myxococcota bacterium
TTGTTCTTCAAAGGCGTTGATCCCCGAATGGTAGGTGGGTTTCATGTGGCCGTGATACCCAGTCCAACGGTTCGATTTTTCCTCGAATCTCAGATTTACATGAAAGACTTTGGTTGGGAGAACGGTGCTTTCGCTTTCAATACCGTCACATTTGGTTTAAAGTTCTTTGACCGAAAAACCGATGAACCTGATCGTTATGAAGCAGGTGTTGGAGCCACGGTTCCCTATTACTACAACTATTGGCGACAGCATTTTGGTGCCATTGCTGGTGATTTTAATTTGTATTTGGACGAATAACCGATACACTATATCTCTTATGCATGACTGTATGAGGGACTTATGACAAAAGATATGGTTGCGCTGACATTTGACTCTGCGCGTGAAAATTGGTCGCAATCTACTGGTCTCATCAAAGAACGCATTGCCATCCCAAGCCTCAACGAAGGTGACCGTGACAGTGTGATCATCAAAGTTCACTACGCTGGTTTTTGTGGCTCAGATCGAGGGATTTGGTGGCGAAAGGCATTCGGGGACATGATTCTTGATTCTCTGTCAAAAGAATCGGCGACCAAACGCACCGTGGGTCATGAATTTTTAGGAGAAATTGTAGCCTGCGGGGGAGATGTTACCCGTGTATCTGTGGGGGACATGGTTGCCGCTGAGTCGCACATCGTATGTGGCACCTGCTTACAGTGTCTCAACAGTGAGTTTCATGTGTGTGCTCGGGACAAGATTATTGGGATTTCACACAATGGGTGTTTTGCGGAATATCTCAAGTTGCCCGCAAAATGCCTTTGGCCAACAGATTTGGAAAAGATTCGGCCTGAAGTAGCAGCCATTCAAGAGCCATTTGGCAATGCGGTTCATGCCTGTCAACAAACAGATCTGAGAGGCAAAACAGTGGCCGTAATTGGGTGTGGTACCATTGGTTTGTTTGCCATTCTCATTGCAAAGGGAATGGGTGCGCAGCGCGTGATTGGGATTGAAGTGGATGCACACCATGCCGAACTGGCTCGTCGGTTGGGGTGTGATGAGGTTTTGATGCCAGACATGTCGACATCAAGCGAACCATGGCGAGCCAGTTCAGATTTAATCAAGCGGGTGAAAGCAGCAACAAACGGCTTAGGGGTAGATGTCGCTTTTGAAATGGTCGGGGTGAACAGTGCGCTGAACAATGCCATTCAAATGACACGCCGAGGCGGACATGTGGTTTTGTTTGGGGTTCGCAACGGCGATGTGGTCATTGAAGATTACCACCGTTTGGTGATGAATGGCATTCAACTGCATGGTGTGGTTGGTCGCCGTATTTTCGATACTTGGGAGATTACCCGAGCCCTATTGGAAGACGACAGCAATGGTATCCAAGAAGCCATTTACAATGTCATTCTCAATCAGGGAAATGGGACAATTGTATCGATTGAAGATTGGAACAAGTCCGATTTTGAGCAGACCATTGCGTCTTATCCAAAGCCCATTATTCGGTTTGTGTGAGAATAAGTATATGCCCCCGCAGAGTATGCAGAGGCATGAGATGGCGCACCCTAAGAGATTCGAACCGTACGGTCCCTCGTTTCGCTCAGGCTTTCGCCCTTTCTCACTCTTGGGTACTAAAGGAAGTATGCCCCCGCAGAGTATGCAGGGGCATGAGATGGCGCACCCTAAGAGATTCGAACTCCTGACCTTCTGGTCCGTAGCCAGACGCTCTATCCAGCTGAGCTAAGGGTGCAGCGCACTGTTTGTAACGCTTTTGGTCGCCCATGGCAAGGCACTGCATCCATTTGAACGGCCAAAGCGAACACGGCACCGTACAATGTTTTGGGGCACGAGATGGCGCACCCTAAGAGTTTCGAACCGTACGGTCCTTCGTTTTGCTTCGCTCCACTTCGGCTTTCGCCCATTCTCACTCTTGGGTGCTAAAGGAAGTATGCCCCCGCACAGTGTGCAGAGGCATGAGATGGCGCACCCTAAGAGATTCGAACTCCTGACCTTCTGGTCCGTAGCCAGACGCTCTATCCAGCTGAGCTAAGGGTGCAAATGCGGAGACGGAGGGATTCGAACCCTCGGTGAAGCTCTTAACCCCACACTCGATTAGCAATCGAGCACCTTCGGCCACTCGGTCACGTCTCCATAAGGTTTTTATGTAAAAAAAAGAACAAGGGAAAGATGAGGAGACGAAGGGATTCGAACCCTTGGTAGGGGACACCTACGACGGTTTTCAAAACCGTTGCCTTCAACCGCTCGGCCACGTCTCCGGAATACAATAAACCTTATATGATGGTTTCGACGGTTTGGCAAGGCAAACGGATCCACAAAGAGTGAGAATTTAATTGAACCTGCGAATTAAAACAGAGCCCCTTTCGTTGACCTGATTTTCTGTTTATATCTCGCTTTGACCACCCATGTAGGGTTGCAGTACTGCTGGGATCTTGACCTTTCCGTCAGCGGTTTGATAGTTTTCCACAATGGCAACCAAGGTACGGCCCACTGCTAAGCCTGAACCATTGATGGTGTGGCATATCTTCGGTTTTCCAGTGTCCTCAGGGCGGTACCGCAATTTCATTCGGCGGGCCTGAAATTCTCCAAAGTTTGAGCATGAAGAGATTTCTCTGTATTTTCCTTGTCCGGGTAGCCACACTTCAAGGTCGTAACAATGTGACGCACTGAATCCAATGTCGCCTCCACACAACCGTACGACTCGATAACTTAGACCGAGTTTTTCAAGCAATGATCGGGCATGAGCGGTGAGTGATTCATGGGCTTCTTCTGCTTGTTCCGGTGTGGTAATTTTGACCAATTCAACCTTGTGAAACTGATGCTGTCGGATCAATCCATGTGTGTCTTTACCATAACTTCCTGCCTCTGCTCGGAAACAGGGGGTGAAAGCAGCATAGCAGAGCGGAAGCATGCTCTCTTTCAATATTTCGTCGGCATGAAGATTGGTGACGGGGACTTCTGCAGTTGGGATTAAGAAGGCGTCTTCTCCGCCAACTTCACTGGTGAGTTTAAAAAGATCTTCTTCAAACTTTGGTAATTGACCTGTACCAGTCATGGTACTTCGGTTTACAATATAGGGTACGACGAGTTCTTCATACCCAGCAGCAAGGGCTTCATCAAGAAAGAAGGAAATGATGGCTCGTTCCAAACGGGCAAATCCACCCTTTAATACAGAAAACCGAGTGCCCGCAATTTTCGCAGCCCGTTCTGCATCGTACAAGCCTCTTTCAGAGCCCAATATGTGGTGTTCTTTGGGCTCAAAATCAAACTCAGGTAAGGTTCCCCATTCTGCAATGAGTACATTGCTGTCTTCATCTTTACCGTCAGGAACACGCTCATCGAGTAAATTGGGCATGGACAACAGCAGTGAGTGTTCTTTCTCTTCAATGTGATTTAATTCAGAAGAAAGGAGGCTGATTCGATCGCCAATCGCCTTGACTTGGGTTCGAATGGGTGCTGCTTCTTCGTGTTTTCCAGCCTTCATCAGCGGACCGACTTGGCGGGACAGTTGATTGCGCTGAGCACGAAGTTCTTCTGTTTCCAGCAACAGTTCTCGTCGACGGTCTATCGCAGCCAACAAAAGGTTCAAGTCGTGTTGCATCCCCTCTGAGGCGTGGCGTTTATTGAGGTTGCTGCGAATTAAATCCGGCTGTTCATGGATGAGTTTTCGATTCAGCATCTCGGGTCTCCTTCGTTCAGTTGGCCCCCTTTATACCCTGTTTCAGGCAATTTGGCTCGCCACTTTTCCCACCATACTGGAAATTCGTTTTTGACAATGGTCTTTGCGTCATCGATCGACAATTCACAGCCAAGTACAGCCATTGATGTGACGGTTTCAGAGCCCATCCCACATGGATTAATTCGCTTGTAATAGTCTAAGTCAACTGTGAGGTTCCATGAAAATCCATGCCAAATGGTCCATTTGCGGCATGCAATTCCCATGGCGATTAGCTTTTGTTCACCAACCCATACTCCGGTATTGCGTGGATTGCGTGTGGCTTGAATACTGAAATGGCGATCGAGCAGGTCAATCCAGAATTCTTCTAGCCCCCTTAAAAATGCAATCAAGTCTTGTCGGTGTTTGGGCAACTGAACAATTGGATATCCCACAAGTTGGCCGAGACCATGAAAGGTGACATCTCCTCCACGCTCCACTGATATGACGGGTACTTCTCCTGGAAACAACACATTGTTGTCCGAGTTGCGATGCCTTCCGACGGTATACACTGGTGGATGTTCACACAACAAAAGACAATCCGACGCATCATTTATGATTCGATTTGTGAGGCACCTTTTCATTGTGGTGTGGGCATCTGAATAATGGATGCGCCCCAAGTCTTGAATCTCAATTGACATTTGACTGCAACAAGGTTTCTACATGCTTTGTGATCTGAGCATGCATTTCTTCGATGCTTTGGGTGGCGTCGATTTTAATGATTCGCTCGCCTCGTTGTTTGCACATGTTGTAGACGGTTTCGTAGGATTCGGCGACATTTCTCAAACGGTCAAGCGTTTCAAACCGCTCGACAGGCTCTCCCCGCAACTGAACCCGCTCAAAGCTTGTTTCGGGTTCAAGCCACAGTAAAAAGGTAATGTCTGGAGCCCGAAAGTTTTCGTTCAACATCGAAACCATGGGCAGCCCAACCGCAAGTGACTGATAGGCCAGAGAAGAGTGGTAGTATCGATCACTGATCACAGCTTTTCCTGCGTGGATGGCTGGCACAATTTCTTGATCGAGGTGATCTCGACGGTCGGCTGCGAACAGATAAGCCAGAACAGAGTTGCTTAACTTGGAGTGTGGATTTGTCAGGGCTTCTCGAATGAGCAATCCCACTTGACCGTTTGTGGGCTCTTGAGTCAGTAAAACTTCTTGCCCATGTTGTTCAAGCCAAGCAGCCAAAAGGCGGCTCTGAGTTGTTCCCCCAGAGCCATCTAAGCCTTCAATGACTGCAAATATGGATCTCACAACAACCTAGTTTAGAACATGAATGGCTTCGCCAAGGGCTTGCTTGGCGGCTTCCATCATGCCTTCACCGAGGGTTGGATGGGGATGAATGGTGAGACCAACATCGAGCGCTTCTGCTTGCATTTCAACGGCCAATGCCGCTTCAGAAATGAGATCAGACGCATTGGGACCCACAATGGTAATCCCCAATACTCGGTCATCACTGGCGTCGAGAATGGTCTTTAAAAAGCCATCAGTTTCACCAGTGGTCAGAGCTCGACCGATTGCTGCGAACGGAACTTTTCCGATCTTGACATCGTATCCCTGTTCTTTGGCTTCTTGCTCTTGTAAACCTGCCGTCGCAATTTCTGGGTCTGTAAAGACCACTGCTGGTACCGTTAAGGCTTTATAGTACCTTTTGTGACCAGCGATGACTTCGGCTGCCACTTCAGCTTCATAGGATGCGCCGTGTGCCAACATGGTGCGTCCGGTGATGTCACCGATGGCGTAAATGTGAGGAACAGTGGTCTTTTGCTGATCGTCCACTATGATTTTACCGCGCTCGAGTTCGATTCCGGTGGCCTCAAGTCCTTCAGAGTTTGGCCGTCTACCAACGGTCACCAAGATTTTATCGGCAATGATCTCTTCTTTGCCTTTGGGTGTTTCAATGGATAAAATGGCGCCTTCGTCACCTTCTTCCCAACCCAATGCCTTGGTTTTGGTGTAAGTCTTCATACCAAGTTTCTTCATCTTTCGGGTAATTACCTTTACGACTTCTGGATCAAATGCCGCAAGGACAGAGTCCTGCATTTCGACAACGGTCACTTCAGAACCGAGCTTGGCAAGCATCATCCCCATTTCAAGCCCGATGTATCCGCCACCAATGACTGCCAGCCGTTTGGGGACTTCGTTGAGATCGAGTGCTTTCGTTGAATCGAGGATACGGTCATCTGCATAGGCAAAGCCTGGTACCTGTATGGGGCGTGAGCCGGTAGCAATAACAAGGTCATCGCAGGTGATTTTAATGGTGCCATCGGCTGTGTCGACTTCCAGATCTTTGCCACCCACAAAGCGAGCATTGCCAATGAGACGGTCAGCGCCGTTTTTGTCCAAAAGAGTCCCAATTCCGCCAGTCAAGCGTTTTACAATCTTTTGTTTCCAAGCTTGCATCTTATCCATGTTGATGGACTTTTCGACACTGACTGTAAAGCCCATGTCAGCCATTTTCGATATGGATTCAAACTTCTTGGCTGCTGTGATAAGGGCTTTTGAGGGAATGCATCCCACATTTAAACAAACTCCGCCCCAGTTGTCCTTTTCTATGCAAAGGGTTTTCTTTCCAAGCTGTGCAAGGCGAATGGCACAGACATAGCCTCCGGGGCCAGCACCGACAACAACGGCATCATAGTGACGGGTTTCCATGTGATTTACTCCAGATCAAATTGTAAAACAAATGGCTTCGCTTCTGTGCGAGCCTTCGTAATGGTGTGTGAGATTATCTCGATATCATCGGTTTGTACAGCAGAAATCCCGTAGGCCTGCGCAAGCGCAATTGGGCTTGCTGCACTTTGCCGTGTCACCGGCGAGTGTTCAAGATTTCTACAGACACAGAAGAAGAGGACAGGTGCTGTATTTAGTTGAGCGACATTTAAGGCTTCGGTCAATGCGCCGTTTGCCACTGAGGCCTCTCCTAGAATGCACAAAACCGGAGTTTTGGTCGCCATCGCCAATCCAACAGCATGAAGTGCTCTGTCTGCGGGGTGCATGGTGGACGGTGCCAACTTGTAGGGTTTTGCACCGTCATTTGGTTGGAGCAATCTCTCAGGTGGACAGCCCCTTAAAGCAGCTGAGATTCGGAATCGGGGTCCGCAAACCAACCAGTCTCTTTTCGACATGGCTAGAACGGCATGTTCAACCGCCGTAGAAGCCGCACCCATGGTCAGTGGAAATGGACTAGGACCTAGAGCGTTTAGAGATTGTTCAGCCTGATTGAGGACTTGGCTCATCTGAGCTCCAACAGCAGTGATGCTGGATTTTCAAGGACTCGCTTGAGGGCTGAGACAAAACGTGCAGCCACTGCCCCATCAATGACTCGATGATCAAAGGATGGTGAGAGGTACATCATCTTCCGCGCCACAATGTTTCCGTCAATGACCATCGGGCGATCATGTATTTGATTCACCCCGAGGATAGCCACTTCAGGATGGTTGATGATTGGCGTTGCAAAACGACCGCCAATGTTACCAACAGAAGTAATGGTAAAGGTTCCGCCCGTGAGTTCAGAAAGCTGAACTTTTCCTTCTCTGGTTCGTTGAGTAATGTCTGCTATTTCTATGGCGAGCTCAAGAATGCTCTTCTGTTCTACATTCTTGATGACAGGTACATACAATCCCTGTGGAGTGTCTGTTGCGATTCCAATGTTTACTTCACCTCGAACTGTCATTGAAAACTCAGTTTCGTTCATGACTGCGTTGACGGTGGGAAATTCTCTGAATACCGTGACCAAAGCCTTCATTATAAATGGGATGTAAGTGAGTTTTACGCCATATTCTGCAGCCTGTGACTTTAGGTTTTGACGGATGGTGACCAGTTCTGTTGCATCTACCTCATCGACATAGGTAAAGTGGGGAGCAAGTTGAACAGACTCCCGCATCTTTTCAGCAATCTTTCGCCGCAAGCCGATGATTTTTACTGTTTGGTCTTCGCCAGTCGGAACACTTGCCACTTTTACTGCTGGCGGTGCTTTAATGTGATCGGGGTAGGCTGGTCTTGGTGCGGTTTCCAAATCTGAGCGGGTGATGCGTCCCCCTTTACCTGACCCTTGGACGGATGTGAGTGCAATGCCTTTTTGAGCAGCAGCATGCCGCACAGCAGGAGACGCCAGTACCTTTCCACTCTGAACGGTCGTGGCACTGGTTGAATGAGGTGTCTCAGCTGTTGGGGGTGGCGTTTCTTTTGCGGTTACCACTTTTGGAGGTGTATCTACTGGTTGTGGGTTCGCATGCGCATGATTGTTGCTTGGTGCGGTACTTCCTTCTGCAAGTTCGAGTTCAATCAGGGGTGTCTCAACTTCGATGACATCCCCTTCATCTCCGTGAAGTTTTGTGACGGTACCAGCAACCGGGGAAGGGATTTCGATGGTGGCCTTGTCGGTCATAATTTCACAGATGGGGGTATCTGCGTCAATGGTGTCGCCAGGTTGGACCAGCCACTTGACAATTTCACCTTCGACAACACCTTCTCCGACTTCGGGTAAATCAAAAACATACATGGGATTGGTCTCCAGGGCGCACAATGCGTTCAAAGTTATGGGGTCAATACGGCACGAACGGAGGCCTCAATGGCCGCCGTGTCGGCTTTACAAAATACAGGGGGATGTTCAAGTCGCCAAAAGGCAATTTGATGGATGGCAGAGAGCAGAGCCGTCGGTAGATTGACGAGAACGACTCGACCCGTTTCAAAAAGCGCATTGCCTGCACTGGCTTCGAGTGGCTGGATTGAGTTGAGGGCATGCACCCGGCACTCGATGCCTTGTGCAGTGAGGTTTTCAGCCACTCGATAAGCACTTTCAAGGCCAGCGCCCCACGCCCATATTTCGGTGTGTGCGTTTTCCGGCTGCCGATAAATCTTTTGCGGACTGAGAGACTCCAGAATGATCGTTGGTCCTTGATGTGACAGTGCATGTTGAAGACTGTCTATGACACTGCTTGATGAGTGGGCGCAACGCACTTGAACATGTGGATAAGCAAGAAGGATGTCAAGCGGAAGAACATCGGTTGGGGCGACTGGAATGCGGACGATGAGTGTCAACGGAAAGTCTGAACCAAAGACCGGAATAGAAGCCATTATTTGGGGTAGGCTGATGGCTGAGGCGGCTTGTACAATGACCTTTTGGCCGGCAATGGCCATACCGACGGCCACGCCAATCAAAGTTGTATCTGAAGCAGGGGTTTCATGAACTTGGTCCGGAAACTTGACCGTCAAACCACTGCTGTCTGGGCGCAATTCGAGATCCTCTCCAATGAGTTTCAATTGGGAGTCTGACTCCAGAGCCACAGATAAAAATTGATGGTGAGATTGAATTGGACTCATGTGGCGGCCTTTGCTTGCTTGAGGTAACGCTGGATAAAGAACTCACCGGCTCGGTAGGAACTGCGTACCAAAGGACCACTGGCAACATATTTAAAACCAATGCCTTCACCCAATATGCGATATTCTTCAAAGACATCTGGGTGTATGTAAGCCTGCAGGGGCAGGTGTTTGTGAGAGGGTTGGAGGTATTGACCTACCGTCAAAAAGTCGGTGCCAACGGCCCGTAAGTCACCCATACATTCAACGACTTCTTGCGTTTCTTCGCCCACACCAACCATGATTGAAGATTTGGTAAACATGTGCGGATCGATCCCTTTTACGGCTTGAAGCAATTCAAGGCTTTGATCATAAGTTGCTCTTGGATCTCTGACTTTTGGCGTGAGACGTCGCACGCACTCGACATTGTGAGCCAACACATCCGGTTTCGCATCGACCACAACCTTAAGCAAATCTGTGTTGCCTCTAAAGTCCGGTATCAACACTTCGATGAGTGTCTCAGGGTTTCGTTCTCGAATGGCCCGAATGCATTCCGCAAAGTGTCCGGCACCTTGATCAGGTAAGTCGTCTCGATCCACAGAAGTCACCACCACATAGTCTAGATTAAGCTCTGCGATGCTATTGGCCACATTATGGGGTTCCAATGGATCAAGCGGCATCCCTTTTTTTCGTGTGGTCACCGCACAGAATCGACACCCTCTGGTGCAGATTCCACCCATCACCATAAATGTGGCTGTGCCGCCGCCCCAGCATTCTCCAATGTTGGGGCAGTGGGCTTCCTCACAAACTGTATGAAGATTGAGTTCTCTGGCACGCTTCTTGATTTGGGTGTAACGTTCTCCACCCGGTGCGCGGACTTTGAGCCAAGGGGGCTTATTTCGGGCCATCTTAACCTCCATATCGGTCTTATGGCATAACCCACTTCAACAACTCAGGCTATGGGATCGTCTCATTCAAAGACCAGTCGTAAGCAAATGTAGACAACTGACATTCTGGTTCTTGATTTAAAAGCCAGTCTTTAAGGTCTTCTTCTGCATAATCGGCCAGATATTCGCAGAGCGTTTTGGCTTGTGACCATCGCGTAAAGTCTTTTTCGTACCACACAAACAGCTCACTCACAGCCCATCCATCCGATCCTTTTTGAGAACCTCTTGAACTGTTGACAAATTCTTTCATCTGCGTATTAAGGGTGTCGTTGAGTTTATAATGGCTGTAAAAGCGCGGGGGCGGACAGCCTTTGGATGCGCAGTTTAATCCAGCATGGATCAACGGATTATGAAAGTTACCCAGAAGCCGTTCCATTTCGAGATGATACAAACTCATCCACTCTCCGTCCACTTTAAACCGTTGGCCGAAAAAGAATCCCACATTGGGTTTTGTGTACAGTCCCACTTTGACATCGGATACGGATTGAATCGGCATGTTTTCGAGTACGGCATACATGACCAATGCATTGTATGCATTTAAGTAGAAAGCGACTTTTTTATCTTCATACCGTGAAAGGACCTCGTCAGAGAAGGGGCCGTGTTCAGAGATCCATGACACATAAGAGTCAAGGGTGTCTCGACGAGATTCAAGTAGTCCGTAGTTTACCAATCCCTCTTCGTCAACTATATCCGTGAGCAGTATTCGCCAGCTTGCGCTGGGATTACGGACCGGCGCTTTTTTCGGTGGATCAAAGTGTCGTTGGCAGGCCAATAAAAGAGTCAAGAACCAGAACATGAAATGTGCCGTGCGATTGGGAATGGGCTATGAATTGAGCATGAGATGGGCTCGATTTGAAACGCTATATATCCTGTGTTTGCTTTTTTGCCTCGCCGTTCTTGAATTTTTTCAGTTGAGTTGGTCTGTGGCTCCTGAGCCTGACCCCGTTGCTGTTGAAGAGGTTGCAATAGCCATTCCACCTCGACCTGAAGGGGTCCGTGAAAACTCTAATGTGGGTGACGAGGCAAGCCATCGTTACACCGAAGCAGGGTGTCTTGCTGCAGACGAACAATACCGTGACATTTGCTTTCATCAACTGGCGCGTCAGCGCGCAGATACCGATCTTGATGGTGGGCTGACGGCATGTGGTCAAATTTCCAAAAAGCTCACTGCGTTTGAATGCATGTCAGATGTCGCAGAACTCTATGCAAAATATGACCGTGACAAAGCGCTTGAAGTTTGTCCCAATATTGCCAAAAAGAAGTGGCGAGACCAATGTGTTTTTGGAATTGCTTTGGCTCAGTCTACGCTTGATCCAACTTGGGCTTTTCGAACATGCGATCAGTCTGGACAATGGCGAGATTTTTGTCGACATGATGTCAACGGTGAAATCGCAGTGGTGAACTCGGATTTGGCATTGGCGCACTGTGCTGAAGAGGAGGGCGATCTCCTGACACGCAAAACATGTTGGCACGGCATTGGTAAATACATTGCACGGGTAGATGTTGATCGTGCTTACGAGGCGTGCGATAAGGTGCCCAGCGGGCCCAACAATTTGTATCGAGAAAATTGCATCCATGGATTGGGCTGGGGCGCCTCTGAAAGTCGGGGCGTCGATTTTGTCGCTGGATGTGAGCGCTCTGGTGCAGAAAAGGATTCCTGTCTTTTGGGAATTGCATACAATTTAAAGCGGTTTGATGTGGATGCAGGTCTGTCGATATGCATGCAAGTGGAACGAAGTGATCTCAAAGAAAAGTGTGAGGCATTTGTTCGTAAGTGAAGGAAGTTAGAATCGTCTTGTCATCGCTACGGAACTGAGACTCGATCGAAACGGATTTGTGGCTCACAGTGAACAGTCTCCACAGTTGCTCAATGCCTTTTTCATGTCGGCTGGAAATCGCAACGAATCGGTTCTTTGACAAAGAATGGTCAAGCAATAGACATCGATTTGGTCGAGCAGCGTGCATAATATCGGGTTTTTCGAACTGCCTCTTGAATGGGGTGGGTCAATACCGTTGCTCCACGAACCTTGGCACTGGGAATATTTTGGATAATTGGATAAAGTAATCCATAAATTTATCGCCGTTCGGTTCTTGACGGCTGGAGTTTGAGTGTTCAAGTTACTCCTAAGTCCAATAGGTACATTTGAGAGAGAGACATTTTAATGACACGGTTGAGAGAACTCAGAAAGCCAAGGCAAGTTCGCCGCTCCCAAAATCAAAGCGAAGACACGAACCTATCGTATTTAAACTCTCCTGATTTTGACCTGTGGCGTTCCAATATTGAGATTAACAACAGCTTGCCGTTTCAATCCCATATGAATGGAATGTTCGTGCCTCCAGTTCATGTGGCGACGGCCGGTTCTTTGAGTGGGATGCGGGCAGGTGAGGCCAGCAAGAGAGGTGAGCTTGCCGTTAGACAGGCTCGAATGGATTACATGGCCGGAAAGCAATTGCATGGAGAAGGGTCTTGGGAAACGCAAGGCAACAACCGTGGTCCCATGTTGACACCAATGAATCAATCAAACTTTGCCTCTGGACAAGAGGGCTACGAGTGGTGTGGCATTTATGTGGGGCATGCACATGCCAAAGCGGGCATTCGACCTGAAATATTGAAAAAAAATGTGTTTTGGTCTGGCTATCGACTTCATTTGTTTTTCACACAAGGGCTTGATGTCAGACAACGCAAAGTGGGGGCCTTTTGGCAACCGCATCAAAACCTAAGCCTACACGGTTTGAAAGGAGCCGCCCGAAAGCAAGCCCTGGACTCGTATAAGCCTCGGGCGGGCGATGTGGCTCTTTTTCGTTCGGATTATTCGCATGTGGGAATTGTCGATTCTTACAATCCCAAAACAGGTGAACTCATGATTCTTGAGGGCAACAGTGGCAACCGTGTTCGTGCCACAACCTATGGAACCGCAGATTCTAAAATCACATTTATCGGTCGGTTCAACAGTTCGGACTACGGCCCGGCAGTGAACGAACAGCTCTACAAGTCTGGCACGCCAGAAGTCGAGCACAACGACACCAAAAGTTCCCGAACTCGGTAAATCGCAATCCATACTGTGATGTGGTATTGGATATTTGTCCCTCGACCCATCAGAGTTCATGAAAGCACAGACCGAGAAGTTGATTCCAATCATCAAGCAATATGATCCCACCGCATCGGTGGTTCGTTTGGGTCGCATTGGCATTGCAATAGGGGAGGCTCAAGTCATTCGATTTGGGATGGCCATCGACATCCGTAAAGAGGTTGATCAGCGTTCAAAACTTCCTGAGAATCTTCGTAAATGGAGTCCCGACCAGTTCGCCGTTCACGAACATGACGATTTGAGTTTTTTATGTGAGGCCAAACTGCCGCTGGCCGCTGATTTAAATGCCACCCTTCAACAGTGGCACGACGATCGTGCACCCCTTTGGGAATCACATCTTTGGGAAGGAACCATTTCCGATGCCTTAAAGCGGGTTCGACCTTACAAGCCCATTGACTTTTCGAAATGGTCAGCAATGCTCAAAGCGCTCAAAAAAGACGGGGTACCCATTCCGACATCTGTTCAGGCAAGAACGCTTCGAAAATTATGCCAGAAAACATTAACTCTTACCTGGCATTTGGGGTGGGTGCACGGTGCATTGACACGGCGTCGGATTCGAGAAGATGCCTTTCTCTCTTGGCATCAAGCCCGTCCCGATGGACTTCGGGGTGAGGATATGGCGCCATTTTGTGAACCTGATCCAAAGACTCCTGCAGATGTTCTTATTCATGTGATCAAGGCCACTTGGGAAACACACCCCCATCGGGCCGCCACAGCCTTGTCCTTGTTGGTCTCATCAGTAAAGCACCCTCCAAAGCAGGTGCATCAATGCATTGTTGAGATGTCTGCACATCCCGGAATTAATGGCCCGACTCTGCATCGAATTTTGGGTTGTGGGATTGGCGGCCAGTCAATATGGAGAGCCGCACGAGCAAAGTACAGGGCCCGAAATCTAAAACTTGGCGGTATTGATGTCCAGGTGTATACCCAGCCAGAGGTGTCTGCCAAGCGAGATGATGCTTTCTTTTTGACTCGCAACCGTCAACCTGAAGCACTCTTTTCAAAGCTGTCCTCAGGGATACAGCTTGATGAGGAAGGCCGCTATTCTCTCACTCCAGAGCGGCATGCCAAAACCATTGCTCGATGGTACTCTGGATGTGATTCAGTGCTGGACGCATGCTGTGGCTGTGGTGGCAACGCCATCGCCTTTGCACGAGCAGGTTTAAATGTCATGGCAGTGGACAGCAACCCGAAGCGACTGGCCATGGCACGCCACAATTCACAGCTCTACGGTGTGGAAAAGCGCATCGATTTTAAAACAGGCACATTTTTGGCTCAACCCAGTGCCGCATCAGCCATCTTCTTGGATCCCCCTTGGGCCCTTCCCCCTGAAGAGATCGAGTCTTGGTGGGCTTGGGCAGAGCAGCACTTTGCACACGGAGCTGTCAAGTTGCCGAGGAACTTCCCTGTTCCGATTCACAGAAAGATCTCGGTTTTTTGTACCACAGAAGACTTTCCGTCATTTATTGTGGTGTCATGGGGGTCTGTTCTAGCTGTGTCTATGAGAGAAGGTTTTTGATTTTGTCAACCTTCAGCCGAATTAAAACAGGTTCCTCATATCTGCATATACCGAGATTGATATTGGGTGCATCAATTGCATTAGAAAATAGGTACTTTTAAAGTCCTGTTCATCCTTCTATGACTCTATCCATTCATTTGTTGATGATTTCTGAGTCGATTGCGATTACTCGTCAAATGATTTTCTTTAGCGAAATCTATACTGGAGTTGCGCTGAGGGCTTGCATCTGAAACCGTATGCGATACTCTGAGAGCCATGGAGACTTTCATGACGCGTATGGATCAATTTGCCGCAACCCTAGCAGAACGCATTGTTATTCTTGATGGTGCGATGGGTACGATGATACAGCAGTATCCGCTTGAAGAAGCAGATTTTCGAGGTGAACAGTTCAAAGACCATCCCATTGAACTCAAAGGTTTTAACGACCTGCTGTGCTTGACCCGTCCTGACATCATTCGAGAAATCCATCAAGCGTATGCAGACGCCGGTGCGGACCTTCTTGAAACCAATACTTTTAATGGAACTTCAATCGCAGCGGCTGACTATCAGATGGAAGATGTGGTCTTCGAAATCAACAAGCAAGCCGCAGCCATCGCACGCCAAGTGGCAGAAGAATTTGAAGCCAAAGATGGTAAAATGCGCTGGGTGGCCGGTGCAATCGGACCCACCAACCGAACGGCATCGATTTCGCCCGATGTCAACGATCCAGGGCATCGAAATGTCAATTTTGACGAACTGGTCGTATCTTATCGAGAAGCAGCAGAGGGTCTCCTTGCTGGTGGGGCAGACATTTTACTTGTCGAAACCATATTTGACACACTCAATGCAAAGGCGGCGCTGTTTGCCATTGATGCACTGGCCTCTGAGAAGGGTGAAGACATTCCTGTCATGATCTCAGGAACCATCACTGATGCGTCAGGCCGCACACTGTCCGGTCAAACCGCTGAGGCCTTTTGGTATTCACTCCGACACATTCGCCCAATCAGCGTTGGGCTTAATTGTGCACTTGGCGCAAACGACCTGCGGCAGTATGTGAGTGATCTTTCTCAGATTGCAGATGTGTATGTCACGGCACATCCCAATGCGGGATTGCCCAATGCCTTTGGAGAGTACGATGACTCTCCAGAACTGCTCGCTGAGCACATCGGAGAGTGGGCCAAATCGGGGTTGATCAACATTATTGGTGGATGCTGCGGGACCATGCCTTCCCATATTCGTGCAATCGCCGATGCCGTGAAACCATTTCCACCCAGATCCATTCCGACCAAATCTGCCATCATGCGCCTAAGTGGTCTTGAACCAACAGAAATCGGAGGCGTCCTACAGCGTAATTTTGTCAATGTGGGAGAGCGCACCAATGTCACGGGTTCTGCGCGGTTCCGAAAGTTGATCACCGCAGGTGATTTTGACACTGCGCTCAAAGTCGCTCGTCAGCAAGTCCGTAATGGCGCTCAGATCATTGATGTGAATATGGATGATGGTCTTTTGGATGCTGAGCAATGTATGGTGACCTTTCTTAATTTGATCGCATCTGAACCCGACATCAGCCGTGTGCCCGTGATGATAGACTCATCCAAGTGGTCAGTGATCGAATCTGGTTTAAAATGTTTGCAGGGCAAGGGTGTTGTTAACTCCATTTCTCTTAAAGAGGGTGAAGGGCCCTTCTTGGCCCAGGCATCTCTTATCCAGCAGTATGGGGCAGCCGTCATTGTAATGGCTTTTGACGAAACCGGGCAAGCAGACACGGCGGCTCGTAAAATCGAGATTTGCTCCCGTGCCTACCATTTGTTGAGAGAACGCCTTGACTTCCCTCCAGAAGACATCATCTTTGACCCCAACATCTTTGCGGTGGCCACAGGAATTGAGGAACACAACAACTATGCCGTCGATTTTATTGAGGCCACACGATGGATCAAGCAAAATCTGCCGCATGCCAAAGTCAGTGGTGGCGTATCGAACATTTCCTTTAGCTTTCGAGGCAACAACCCCTTGCGAGAAGCCATTCATTCTGTCTTTCTCTACCATGCGATTCAAGCTGGTATGGACATGGGGATCGTCAATGCTGGCCAGTTGACGGTCTATGCAAATATTCCAGATCATCTGAGGGAACGGGTTGAAGATGTCATTTTGAATCGTCGGGCAGACTCCACAGAGCGGCTGCTCGATGTGGCACATGAGTTTAAGGGGTCTGCCAAAGGAAAAACGGTTGACTTGAGTTGGCGAGAAGGCGATGTGTCAAAGCGCCTTGGTCATGCCTTGGTCCACGGCATAGATACTTTTATTGAAGCCGATGTGGAAGAAGCACGGCAGAACGCTGAGAGGCCTTTGCATGTGATTGAAGGGCCCCTAATGGATGGTATGAACCTCGTTGGCGACCTTTTTGGCGCCGGAAAAATGTTCCTCCCTCAGGTGGTCAAGTCTGCCAGAGTCATGAAGAAGGGAGTCGCCTATTTGTTGCCTTTTCTTGAGGCTGAAAAAGAAAAATTTCCATACCTCAATACATCTGCAGCCAAGGTTCTTCTGGCTACTGTGAAGGGCGATGTCCATGACATTGGTAAAAACATTGTCGGTGTGGTCTTACAATGCAATGGTTACGAAATCATTGATTTGGGGGTAATGGTTCCCCTTCAAAAGATTTTGGATACTGCCAAAGCAGCGAAAGTCGACATGATTGGCTTGTCTGGATTGATTACGCCTTCGCTGGACGAAATGGTTCGAATCGCTCAAGAAATGAAGCGGCAGGGACTGAACATCCCATTGCTCATTGGTGGTGCGACGACCTCAAAAGTACACACTGCGGTCAAAATCGCACCTCAATTTGAGAAGGCCGTTTATGTGACAGATGCCTCAAGGGCCGTCGGTGTGGTCAGTAAGCTCATTGGTGAAAATTCTGAAGGTTACCTATCAGACATTCAAACCGGTTACCAAGAGATCGCAGACAAACGAAAACAATCCAGCGCTGGCGCTCGGAAGATACCACTTGACAAAGCACGGGCCAATCGGCTTCGAATTGATTTTAAGTCAGAACCGCCTGTGAAACCGGTTTCCGTTGGTGAATGGACCATTGACAATAT